>NZ_JAKWFH010000060.1:0-43817 GCF_029522185.1 Burkholderia sp. IO2
CGTCGTCGAGGGAATCAACAACACTATCAAGGTCATCAAGCGCAGGGCTTACGGGTACCGCGACGAGGAATACTTCTTCCTCAAGATCCGCGCCGCGTTCCCCGGTAATCCACGATGAACCTTTTTTTTTGTGTTGCGCACGGCCGTGCGGCCCGTGCGCGGGAGGGCATCCGCTTGTCATCGAACCTGTCGACCGCGTCCGACCCGGCGTCGCCGCGGCACGCCACGCTGATCCTGCTGTGCGCGTTGTCGGTCCTGCCGCTGAGCCTGTTCCTGCCGTCGCTGCCGGCGATCGTGCGCGACCTGCACACCGACTATGCGCTCGTCGCGCTGTCGCTCGGCGGGTATGCGGCGGTGGCCGCATCGCTCGAGTTCGTGACGGGGCCGCTGTCCGACCGGTTCGGGCGGCGGCCGATCGTGCTGACGAGCGTCGCGCTATTCGCGCTCGGGTCGCTCGGTTGCGCGATGGCGGCCGATATCCGCGTGTTTCTCGGCTGCCGGCTGATGCAGGCGGCGATCACGTCGGTCTATCCGGTGTCGATGGCGGCGATCCGCGACACCGGCGGCGGCGCGCGCGCGGCGAGCCGGATCGGCTATGCGGCGATGGCGGCCGCATTCGCGCCGATGCTCGGCCCGACGCTCGGCGGCGCACTCGACCAGACGGTCGGCTGGCGCGCGAGCTTCTGGTTGCTTGGCGCGGTCGGCGTCGCGCTGTTCGCCTGGTGCGCGCGCGATCTCGTCGAAACCCATACGCGCCGGTCGTCGAGCTTCGGGCAGCAGCTTCGCGCGTATCCGGCGCTGCTCCGTGCGCGCCGCTTCTGGGCCTATGCGCTGTGCATGGCGTTTTCGACGGGCGCGTTCTATGCGTTCCTGGCCGGCGCGCCGCTCGCCGCGAAAACGCGATTCGGCATCGCGCCGGCGGAGATCGGCGTCTACATGGGGACGATCACGGCCGGTTTCGTGTGCGGCAGCTTGCTGGCCGCGCGGGGCGCGCGCCGCTACGCGCTGGCCACGACGATCCTGGGCGGGCGGGTCGTCGCGTGCGCGGGGCCGCTGATCGGGCTTGCGCTGGTGTTCGGCGGCGCGACGCACGCGCTCGCATGGTTCGGGCCGTGCGTGCTGGTCGGCATCGGCAACGGGCTGAGCAACCCCGGCGCCCATGCAGGCGCGGTGTCGGTGCGCCCGGAACTGGCGGGCAGCGCGTCGGGGCTGGCCGGCGCGATGACGATCGGCGGCGGCGCCGCGCTGTCGTCGTTGACGGGCGCGCTGCTGACCGTCGGCAACGCAGGCTACCTGCCGCTCGCGATGATGCTGCTGTCGGCGGCGATCGCGCTGGCGGCCGCCGTGTGCGTGCGGGTGTTCGACGGACAGGACGCCGGGCGGTGAGCGCGGGTGCGCCCCGGTACCGGCGCGCGGCCGAATGACGGACAATCCGCCGCATGCCGGGAGACGACGCACGAGCCGCGCGCCGCGTGTCCCGACGAGCGCAAAAGGCGACTGGACGAGGATGCGATGAGCGATTTTTCTGATTTCCAGCGGGATATTGCCGATGCCGCGAGGGCGACCTTCCGGGCGCTGCGGGCGTTGCACCCGGACGAGCATTTCTACGCGTTTGCGTTGTACACCGACAGCGGTGCGATGACGGTGGTGCCGGCGGCCAATTCGGTCGAAGGGCTGCGCCGGGTCCGCGCGCGGCAGGCGGTGGCGGACGACGACCCGTGGTTCGTGTGGGGCGTGGCCGAGTGGGCGTACGCGGCGGCCGAGGCTTCGCCGTTCAACGCGATCTGCGGCCGGCTGGCCGACGAAGTGCTGAGCCCGCAGTTCGTCCCGTCGCGCTTCAGCGAATTTTCCCGGCAACTGCACGCCGACATGATCGAGGCATTGCGGCTGCTCGATCGCGACGGCGTGTTCGGCACGGGCGACGACCGGGCGGCGATCACGCTGTTCGTGTCGATCAGCGACGACGATGCGGCCGAGGCGCTGGAAAACGTGTCGGCGAAAGCGCTGAATCCGCCGGCCGTCGCCGACGCCTTTCTGCGCCGCTACGACTGACCTGCATCGGGATCTCGCGCGGCGGCCCGGACAGGCGCCGCCGTGCGTGCCGCGTTACGGCTTCGCGCCGACCACGAATTCGAACGTCGCGATGCCGTCGACGCCGCCCGTCACGCGATCGCCCGGCTGCAGCGCACCGACGCCGGCCGGCGTGCCGGTGAAGATCAGGTCGCCGGCCTTCAACTCGACCGAGCGCGACACGTACGCGATCACGTCGGGCACGGGCCAGATCATGTCGGCCAGGTCGCCTTGCTGGCGCGTGTCGCCGTTGACCGCGAGCCAGATGCGGCCGGCGGCCGGATGGCCGGTGGCCGTCGCCGCGCGCAGCGCGGTTACGGGGCCCGACGCGTCGAACCCCTTCGCCCAGTCCCACGGCCGGCTCAGCTTCTTCGCTTCGGCCTGCAGGTCGCGGCGCGTGAGATCGACGCCGACGCCGTAGCCCCACACGTGCGACAGCGCGTCGGCCGGGTCGATCGACCGGCCGTCCTTGCCGATCGCGACGACCAGCTCGATTTCATGATGGAGATCGCTCGTCAGCGGCGGATAGGCGACCGTGCCGCTGGCCGGAACGATCGCGTCGGCGGGCTTGGTGAAGAAGAACGGCGGTTCGCGGTCGGGGTCGGCGCCCATTTCGCGGGCGTGGTCGGCGTAGTTGCGGCCGACGCAGAATACGCGGCGCACCGGAAAGCGCGCGGACGACTGTTCGACTTCGACGGAAGGACGCTCGGCGGCGTCGATGACATAGGCGGACATCGGATGGCCTCGTTCGGTAGGAAGACGGATGGCCGGCGCAGCGGCCGGCATGCGTGCAACGATACCCGACGCGCATGCGCCCGGATGCGACGCAACTGCGTTTTACCGGGACAAAACTACGCGTCGGTGGCCGCCTGCGTGTCGTCGGCGGCGGGCAGCGCGGCGTTCGCGTCGCGGTACGCCTTCGGCGACACGCCGACCCGCGCGCGGAAGCGCCGCGCGAAATACCCTTCGTCGCGGAAGCCGACCGAGCGCGCGATGTCCGCGATGCGCCGGCTGGTGTGGGCCAGCAGCGACTGCGCGAGCGCGATCCGGCGCTCGGTGACGAGATCGGTGAAGGTGCTGCCGGTTTCCTTGCGAACGAGGTGTGCGAGGTAGTTCGGCGACAGGAACGCGGCTTCGGCGGTCGCGGCGAGCGTCAGGTCCTCACGCGTCAGGTTCGCCCGCACGTGGCGCAGCACGCGGGCCAGCGCGTCACGCCGGCCGGCGCGCTGGGCGCCGCGCTGCGCGAGCTTGTCGAGCGCGCCCGCGTACTGCGTGCAGACGAGCCCGATCAGTTGCAGCAGGTAGCCGCGCAGCAACGTGGTCGAGCCGAAGGTGCGCACGCGATCGGCGTCGAGCATGCACAGCGCGAGGCGGCGCGCTTCGTCGTACGTATCGCCGGTCAGGATGAAATCGAGGTGCTCCTGGAAGCGGAACGGCGTCAGTTCGGGGAAGCGGTGCGCGGGCACGTCCTCGAGATCGAGCGGATCGACGTCGAGATCGGCGCGCAGGAACGCCTGGCTGAAATTGATCACGATGAAGTGCGCGCCTTCCGGATGCGGAATCAGGTGCTCGCGGTGCGGCAGCACGAACGCGAGCGCGCCGCGCGGAAACGGCCGCGTGACGCCGCCGATGCGCTGCTCGGTGTCGCCGCCGAGGTTGAACTGGATCTGGAAATACGCGTGCCGGTGCGGCTCGGTGATCGCCTGGCGCGACGCCTGGTCGCGGATGTAGAAATCGAGCCGGTCGCTGCGTTCGGGCATCCCGTACAGGCGCGGCGGGGCGGTGGAGGGCATGAAGGATTGTGCTGTTCGTGACGCGGTTGAGCCGCGATGGTACAGCGAACCGGGCGCGCCGGGGCCGGGCGCCGGCTCGCGGGCCCCGCTCAGCCTGCCGCGAGCGGCGCGATCCGGCGCCGCAGCTCGGGTACGACCTCGGCGTCGAACCATGGATGGTGCTTGAACCAGGCCTGGTTGCGCGGCGACGGATGCGGCAGCGGCAGGACGGCCGGGCCGTAGTCGCGCCAGGCTTGCACGGTATCGGTCAGCGTCGCCTTGCGCGCGCCGCGCAGGAAATGCCGCTGCGCGTACTGGCCGATCAGCAGCGTGAGCCGGATCGACGGCAGTTCGGCCAGCAGCCGGTCGATCCACAGGGGCGCGCATTCGGGGCGCGGCGGGTTGTCGCCGCTCGCGCCGCGGCCCGGGTAGCAGAAGCCCATCGGCACGATCGCGAAGCGCGTCTCGTCGTAGAAGGTCTCGACGTCGACGCCGAGCCAGTCGCGCAGCCGCTTGCCGCTCGCGTCGTCCCATGGAATCCCGCTCGCATGGACGCGTGCGCCCGGCGCCTGCCCGACGATCAGGATGCGCGCGTCGCGATGGGCGCGCACGACCGGGCGCGGGCCGAGCGGCAGGTCGGCTTCGCATGCACGGCACGCGCGGACTTCGGTGAGCAGCACGTCGAGCGGCGCGCGCGTTCGTTTCGGCATCGATTCGGAGCGGGGACGGAGTGGCAAGGCGGTGCCGCGTGGGCGGCGCGGGCGGGCAGCGGCCGGGCGCCGTGGCCCGGCGGCACACGCGGGCTGCACCGTGCGGCGCGCGTCACGCCCGTGACGGGCCCGCTGCGCCGCCTTCGGCGACCGCAGCATCATACAACGCGGTTTGCGCGATCGCCGCGGCGATCCCCGCATCGTCGTGCGAACCGTCGAGCATGCCCCAGCGCCGGTATTGCGACAGGAACCACAGGGCCTCGCGCGGATCGGGCCGGTTCACGGCGCCGCCGTCGTGGAAGCGGATCGGCAGCGGCGGCGTGGCGAACGGCCCCGCGCCATAGTCGCCGAGCAGGCGCGGCGCGATCAGCCGGGCCGGCACGCCGAGTGCGTCGGGCGACGCGAGCCAGTCGGCCGCCTCGCGGCGGTGCGCGGCGCTGTCGAGCCATGCGCACGCATCGACCAGCGTGCGGACCAGCGCACGCGCGGTGGCCGGATACAGCGCGACGAAGTCGCGCCGGGTCGCGAGCACCTTCTCCGGATGATCGGGCCAGATCTCGCTCGTGACGGCGACGGTGCGGCCCGCGCCGCACGCTTCGGCCACCGCGTGCCATGGCTCGCCCGCGCAGAAGCCGTCGAGCTCGCCGCCCGCGAGCGCGGCGACCATCTCGGGCGGCGGAATCACGACGCTGCGCACGTCGCGCAGCGGATCGACGCCGTGCGACGCGAGCCACGCGTTCAGCCACATCGCGTGCGTGCCGGTCGGGAAGGTCTGCGCGAGCAGCGGCTTGCGGCCGAGCGTCGCGAACGCGGCACGCACGTTGGCGGTTTCGCGGTAAGCGTCGGCGAGGCCCCGCGACAACGTGATCGCCTGCCCGTTGCGGTTCAGCACCATCAGCGCGGCCATGTCGGCCCGCGGGCCGCCGATGCCGAGCTGCAGCCCGCAGACGAGCCCGTAGAGCGCGTGCGCGGCATCGAGCTCACCGCTGAGCAGTTTGTCGCGCACGGCCGCCCACGACGGCTGGCGGCTCAATTCGAGCGAGAGGCCATGACGCGCGCCGAGATTCAGGCGCTGCGCGACGATCAGCGGGGCCGCGTCGCTCAGCGCGACGAACCCGAGGCGAAGATGCGCGCGTTCCGGCGCGGCGGGAGGGGAGGTATGCATGGCACTCATGACTGGGGTGACGCGTCGAGCAATTGTCGCGCGACGTCGACGATGCGCAGGCCCTGATCCATCGCGCGCTTGCGCAGCGCCGCATACGCATCGTGTTCGGACAGCTTGCGCTGGTCCATCAGCACGCGTTTCGCGCGGTCGATCAGCTTGCGTTCCTCGAGTTCGCGCTCGACGTCGGCCAGCCGGCGGCGCAGCGCGTCGTCGTGCGAGAAGCGCGCGAGCGCGACTTCGAGAATCGGCGCGAGGCGCTCGGCCGACAACCCTTCGACGAGATACGCGCTGACGCCCGCGCCGACCGCCGCGCGGATCAGTTCCTGGTCGGCGTCGTGGCTGAACATCAGCACGGGGCGCGGCGCGGTCGCATGCATGACGGCGAGCTGTTCGAGCGTGTCGCGCGACGGCGAATCGGTATCGATGATCACGACGTCCGGGCGTTGCTCCTCGACGGCCGCCGGCAGGCGCGCGGGCGTCGCGACGTCGTTCAGCATCTCGTAGCCGAGGCGCGCGAGCGCATTGCCGAGTTCGCCGATCGGCTTGTCGGTATCGGTGACGAGCAGCACGCGCAGGCGGACGGGCAGGGCGGACGAACTCATGAGGCGGGCGACAGGGGCAGTGATGCGTCGGTGCAAGGGCCGAACGAGGCAGTCGGGCCGCACGCGCGGCCGGGGGTGAACGAAACGGGGAGCGGCCGAAGCCGCGCGATGCCGCCCATGTCAGGCGGCCCGCGGCAGCGCCGCGCCGATTGCCGCGTCCGCCTCCTGCGCGGCCGTTTCGCCGATCGCGCCGCCGACGAGGATCACGGCCGGGCTGCCGAGCCGCGCGGTTTCGATGCCGCTTGCGAGCGTGTCGAGCGTGCCGGTCCAGCGACGCTCTTCGGGCGTACCGGCCCATTGCACGGCCGCCGCCGGCGTCGACGCGGGGAGCGCGGCGAGCAGGCCCGCCGCGATGCTGTCGACGCGGCTCATTCCCATGTAGATCGCGAGCGTGGTGCCGGTCGCCGCGAGCCGGGCCCAGTCGGGTTCGCCGTGGTCCTGGCGATGCGCGGTGACGAACGTGACGCCCTGGCAGTGTTCGCGATGCGTGAGCGAGATGCCGAGGCTCGCGGCGGCCGCGAATCCCGACGAGATGCCGTTGACGATCTCGACCGGAATCGCGGCCGCGCGCAGCGTCGCGAGTTCTTCGCCGGCGCGCCCGAACAGCAGCGCATCGCCGCCTTTCACGCGCACCACGTGCGCGCCGCGCAGCGCATGGCGGCGCATCAGTTTCTCGATGAACGCCTGCGGCGTGGAGCGGCAGCCGCCGCGCTTGCCGACGCGGATCACGCGCGCCTGCGGCGCGAGTTCGACGATGCCGGGCGCGACGAGATCGTCGAGCAGCAGCACGTCGGCGGCGGCCAGCGCCTTCACCGCCTTCAGCGTGAGGAGATCGGGGTCGCCGGGGCCGGCGCCCAGCAGCGTGACTTTGCCTGTCGTCATGTCGTGTTCCTGTGCCGCATCGCATGCCTGCGGCGGTCTGCTTCGCGTTGTTGCTCGGCGGCGGCGGGCGGTCGAAACGCACCGGCATCCGGCCGTGCCGTGCACGGGGGGACGCCGTTGTCCGGAAAGGCTCGCCGTGAAGGGCGGGCCGGGTTTGCGGGGACTGCCCACCGGCGCCGTTGCCGGTGTAGTGAAGGTTCAGCAATATCCGGGCCAACCGGCGCGACGATGGCGCCTTTGCGCGACGCGGCGCACCGTGCGATGGCCGCGAGCGGGCATGTGCTCGCGACGCGCGAGCAGTCGCGATGCCGCATCGGCGCGTATCGTGCCGCGCTCGCGCGCACCGCGATGCCGCACGACGACAGTGCTGCAGCGCACCACATCTGTGCCTCGGTGCATCGCGACGGAGAGCGCGTCGCGCGTCGCGGTGACGTGCCCGATACCCGCTGCGCCTTGTGCGGTGGGGTTCCCGGCGCGATTGACGCCGACATGGCACGTCGCTTGCATTAGCTCGTTCGGGCGGGTCAATGGCGATCCGTCCGCAGTACCGAATACCGAAGCGCCCGGCAACGGGCTTCATGGGCAACGGCGTCCTACGTATCAGGTCTCGACGAGACCGGGTGCGCAGGACGCCGTTTTTCGTTTGGCGGATGACATGACCGACAAAGCTACCCGTATCGATCTCTTCAGCCTCCGCACCGCGCCGATGCGCGCGTTCCATCTGACGTGGATGGCGTTCTTCGTATGCTTCTTCGCGTGGTTCGCGTGCGCGCCGCTGATGCCGCTGATCGCGCGCGAATTCCATCTCACCGCGGCGCAAGTCGCCAACATCAACATCGCCGCGGTGGCCGCGACGATCGCCGTGCGGCTGCTGGTCGGCCCGCTGTGCGACCGCTTCGGCCCGCGCCGCGTGTATGCGGGCCTGCTGCTGCTCGGCGCGATCCCCGTGTTCGCCGTGTCGTTCACGCACGACTACCTGTGGTTCCTGGTCTGCCGGCTCGGCATCGGCGCGATCGGCGCGGGCTTCGTGATCACGCAATACCACACGTCGGTGATGTTCGCGCCGAACGTGGTCGGCACCGCGAACGCGACGACGGCCGGCTGGGGCAATGCCGGCGCGGGCGCGACGCAGGCGCTGATGCCGCTGCTCGTTGCCGCGGGGCTGATGCTCGGCTTCGGCGAGGATGCGTCGTGGCGCATCGCGCTGGTCGTGCCGGGCGTGGCGATGCTCGTGATGGCGTGGGCGTACTGGCGCTTCACGCAGGACTGCCCGCAAGGCGATTTCGTCGCGCTGCGCAAGGAAGGCGTGACGATCGACAGCGGCAAGAAGGGCGGCTGGGCGAGCTTCTTCGCGGCGTGCGGCAACTATCGCGTGTGGATGCTGTTCGTCACGTACGGCGCGTGCTTCGGCGTCGAGGTGTTCATCCACAACATCGCCGCGCTGTACTACGTCGATCACTTCAAGCTGTCGTTGAAGGACGCCGGTTTCGCGGTCGGGATGTTCGGCTTGCTCGCGCTGTTCGCCCGCGCGCTCGGCGGCTGGCTGTCCGACAAGATCGCCGCGCGCCGCAGCCTCGACGTGCGCGCGACGCTGCTGTGCGCGCTGATCATCGGCGAAGGGCTCGGGCTGATCTGGTTCTCGCATGCGCAAGGCATCGGCATCGCGCTCGTCGCGATGCTGACCTTCGGCCTCTTCACGCACATGGCGTGCGGCGCGACCTACGCGCTGGTGCCGTTCATCGACCGCAAGGCGCTCGGCGGCGTCGCGGGGATCGTCGGTGCGGGCGGCAACGTCGGCGCGGTCGCCGCGGCTTTCCTGCTGAAGGGTGTCGGCGACGTCCAGCAGGCGCTGAGCCTGCTCGGCCTGGCGGTCACCGCGACCGCCTTGTGCGCGATGGCCGTGCGCTTCAGCGAAGAACACAAGGCGCGCGAAGCCGAGCTGCGCGATCGCGCGCTGGCCGCCGCCAACGCCGCGAACTGATCGACCGAAGGAACCGCCATCATGAAACTCATCGTCATCGGCCACGGCATGGTCGGCCACAAGCTTCTCGAATGCGTCGCGGCGGAGGCCGCCGCGGCCGGCGCGCCGCAGGTCACGGTGCTCGGCGAGGAACCGCGCGCGGCCTACGATCGCGTGCATCTGTCCGAATTCTTCGCGGGCAAGTCGGCGGACGATCTGTCGCTCGTCGAACCCGGCTTCTTCGAGCGTCATCCGCAGTTCGACCTGCGCCTGAACGCGCAGGTCGCGTCGATCGACCGCGCCGCGCATACGGTCACGCTCGTGTCGGGCGAAACGCTCGCGTACGACAAGCTGGTGCTCGCCACGGGCTCGCGTCCGTTCGTGCCACCGGTGCCGGGCCGCGATCGCGCCGGCTGCTTCGTGTACCGGACGATCGAGGACCTCGAGGCGATGCAGGCGTGCGGCGCGCACGCGAAGCGCGGCGTCGTGGTCGGCGGCGGCCTGCTCGGCCTCGAATGCGCGAAGGCGCTGCGCGACATGGGGCTCGACACGCACGTCGTCGAATTCGCGCCGCGCCTGATGGCCGTGCAGGTCGACGACGGCGGCGGCCGGATGCTGCGCGCGAAGATCGAGGCGCTCGGCGTGACCGTGCATACCGGCAAGAACACGCTCGAAATCGTCGACGGCGACGAAGGCACGCACCGGATGGCGTTCGCCGACGGCACGCATCTCGACACCGACATGATCGTGTTCTCGGCCGGTATCCGGCCCCGCGACGAACTGGCCCGCGCGTGCGGGCTCGACATCGGCCCGCGCGGCGGCGTCGCGATCGACGACGCGTGCCGCACGAGCGACGCCGACATCTACGCGATCGGCGAATGCGCGGCCTGGAACGGCACCGTGTACGGCCTCGTCGCGCCGGGCTACGACATGGCGCGCGTGGTCGCGAAGCAACTCGCGGGCGACGCCGACGAAGCGGCGGCCGCGTTCGCGGGCGCCGACATGAGCACCAAGCTGAAGCTGATGGGCGTGGACGTCGCGAGCATCGGCGACGCGCACGGCACGACGGCCGGCAGCCGCACCTACCAGTACGCGGACGAGCGCCGCCAGGTCTACAAGAAGCTGGTGGTGTCCGACTGCGGCAAGTTCCTGCACGGCGCGGTGATGGTTGGCGATGCGGCCGAGTACGGCACGCTGCTGCAGATGATGCTGAACCGCATCGAGTTGCCCGAATCGCCGGAATTCCTGATCCTGCCGTCGTCGGACGGCGCCGCGAAGCCGGCGATCGGCGTCGATGCGCTGCCGGAAGGCGCGCAAATCTGCTCGTGCAACAACGTGTCGAAGTCGCAGATCTGCGCGGCGGTGGCCGACGGCGCGACGAGCCTCGGCGCGCTGAAGACGTGCACGGGCGCCGGCACGTCGTGCGGCGGCTGCGTGCCGCTCGTCACGCAGATCATGAAGGCCGAGATGAAGAAGCAGGGCCTCGCGGTCAACAACCATCTGTGCGAGCACTTTCCGTATTCGCGCCAGGAGCTGTTCCACCTGATTCGCGTCGAGCGCATCACGACGTTCGACGCGCTGCTGCACAAGCACGGCCGCGGGCTCGGCTGCGACGTGTGCAAGCCGGCCGTCGCGGGCATCCTCGCGTCGTGCTTCAACGAGTTCGTGCTGAAGAAGGAGCACGCGGGGCTGCAGGATTCGAACGACTACTACCTCGCGAACATCCAGCGCGACGGCACGTATTCGGTCGTGCCGCGCATGCCGGGCGGCGAAGTCACGCCGGAAGGGCTGATCGCGGTCGGCCAGGTCGCGAAGAAATACGGCCTGTACACGAAGATCACCGGCGGCCAGCGCGTCGACCTGTTCGGTGCGCGCGTCGAGCAACTGCCGTCGATCTGGGAGGAGCTGATCGCGGCCGGCTTCGAATCGGGTCACGCGTACGGCAAGGCGCTGCGAACCGTGAAATCGTGCGTCGGGTCGACGTGGTGCCGCTACGGCGTCGACGATTCGGTCGGCCTCGCGATCGATCTGGAGAACCGCTACAAGGGGCTGCGCGCGCCGCACAAGATCAAGTTCGGCGTGTCCGGCTGCACGCGCGAGTGCGCGGAAGCGCAGGGCAAGGACGTCGGCGTCATCGCGACCGAGAAAGGCTGGAACCTGTACGTGTGCGGCAACGGCGGGATGAAGCCGCGCCACGCGGAGCTGCTCGCGTCCGACCTCGATCGTGCGACGCTGGTCCGCTACATCGACCGCTTCCTGATGTTCTACGTGCGCACGGCCGACCGGCTGCAACGCACCAGCGTGTGGCGTGACAACCTCGAAGGCGGCCTCGACTACCTGGTCGACGTCGTCGTGCACGACAAGCTCGCGATCGCCGACGAACTCGAAGCCGACATGCAGCACGTGATCGACACCTACGAGTGCGAGTGGAAGAAGGCCGTCACCGATCCCGACACGCGCAAGCGCTTCCGCCACTTCGTGAACAGCGACGCGCCGGATACGACCATCGAGTTCGTCGAGACGCGCGGCCAGATCCGGCCCGCGACGCCCGGTGAGCGCGCGGGCGGCAAGCCCGTGCCGATCCCCGTCGTCGCCGCGGCGGCGACCCGAGCCGCGACCGAAACCGCCACCGCGTGACCGACATCCGCCACCTTGCAAGGAGCCCATCATGAACGATCGCCTTCCGCTGTCCTGGACCCGTGTATGCCCGCTCGACGACATCGTGCCGAACACCGGCGTGTGCGCGCTCGTCAACGGCGAGCAGATCGCGGTGTTTCACGTCGCGCATGCCGACGGCGGCGTGTTCGCGATCGACAACGTCGACCCCGTATCGCAGGCCGCCGTGATGTCGCGCGGACTGATCGGCAGCCTCGGCGAGCGCGTCGTGGTCGCGTCGCCGCTGTACAAGCAGCACTTCGACCTGCGTACCGGCGAATGCCTGGAAGCGCCCGAGCAGTCGGTGAACGCGTATCCGTCGCGGGTCGAGGACGGCTTCGTGTGGGTCGCGGCCTGACCGTCCGGAGCGCCCATGACCGCGACCCCCGTCAAGAGCGTGTGCCCGTACTGCGGTGTCGGCTGCGGCATGGTGCTGCACGTCGAGGAGGGCGAAGTCGTCAAGGTGTCCGGCGACGCCGACCATCCGACCAACTTCGGGCGGCTGTGCACGAAAGGTTCGTCGGCGCACGTCGCGCTGCGCCGCTCGGGGCGGCTCGATCGCGCGTTCGTGCGCCGCGCGCGCGAGGACGACCTCGTGCCGCTGCCGGCGCGCGACGCGATCGCCGAGACCGCGCGCCGGCTGCGCGCGGTGCTCGATGCGCACGGGCCCGATGCGCTGTCGTTCTACGTGTCGGGGCAGCTGTCGATCGAGGCGCAATACCTCGTCAACAAGCTCGCGAAGGGCTTCGTCGGCACCAACAACATCGAGTCGAACTCGCGCCTGTGCATGGCGAGCGCGAGCACCGGCTACAAGCAGTCGCTCGGCGCGGACGGCCCGCCCGGGTCGTACCAGGATTTCGATCGCGCGAACCTGTTCTTCGTGATCGGCGCGAACATGGCCGACTGTCACCCGATCCTGTTCCTGCGGATGATGGATCGCGTGAAGGCCGGCGCGAAGCTGATCGTCGTCGATCCGCGCCGCACCGGCACCGCCGACAAGGCCGATCTGTTCCTGCAGATCCGGCCGGGCACTGATCTCGCGCTGGTCAACGGGCTGCTGCATCTGCTGCATGCGAACGGCCGCACCGACGCCGCGTTCATCGACGCGTACACCGAAGGCTGGGATGCGATGCCCGCGTTCCTCGCCGACTACACGCCCGAGCGTGTCGCCGGGATCACCGGGCTCGCGGAAGCCGACATCCGCACGGCCGCGCAATGGATCGGCGACGCGCCGGAATGGACGAGCTGCTGGACGATGGGGCTCAACCAGAGCACGCACGGCGTGTGGAACACCAACGCGATCTGCAACCTGCATCTCGCGACCGGCAGGATCTGCCGCCCGGGCAGCGGGCCGTTCTCGCTGACCGGCCAGCCGAACGCGATGGGCGGGCGCGAGATGGGCTACATGGGGCCGGGGCTGCCGGGCCAGCGCTCGGTGGCGTCCGACGACGACCGCCGCTTCGTCGAGACCCTGTGGCGCGTGCCGGCCGGCACGCTGCGCAAGGACACCGGCAACGGCACGGTCGACCTGTTCGAACGGATGGCGGCCGGCGACATCAAGGCGTGCTGGATCGTCTGCACGAACCCGGTCGCGACCGTGCCGAACCGACGCACGGTGATCGCCGGGTTGCAGGCCGCGGAACTCGTGATCGCGCAGGACGCGTTCCTCGACACCGAGACCAACCGCTACGCGGACATCCTGCTGCCCGGTGCGCTGTGGGCCGAGGGCGACGGCGTGATGATCAACTCCGAGCGCAACATGACGCTGATGCGCGCGGCGGTCGCGCCACCCGGCGACGCGCTGCCCGACTGGCGCATCGTCGCGGAAGTCGCGCGCGCGATGGGGTTCGGCGACGCGTTCGACTATGCGTCCGCGGCCGACGTGTTCGACGAGATCGTCCGTTTCTCGAACCCCGCGACCGGCTACGACCTGCGCGGCGCGAGCCACGCGGCGCTGCGCGACGGGCCCGTGCAGTGGCCGGTCGCGCCGGGCACCGCGCGCGCGCGGCACCCGATCCGCTACCTGAACGACGGCGTGAACCAGCCGCTGCGCGCCGCAGCCGACGGCGGCGACGCCCCGCGCATCGCGTTCCCGACGCCGTCGGGCAAGGCGCGCTTTTTCGCGCGGCCGCACGTCGATCCGGCCGAGCTGCCGGACGACACGTTCCCGATCGTGCTGAACACCGGGCGGCTGCAGCATCAGTGGCACACGATGACGAAGACCGGCAAGGTCGCGATGCTGAACAAGCTCAACCCGCGCCCGTTCGTCGAACTGCACCCGGACGATGCGAGCGCGCTCGGCATCGCCGCGAAGGACAGCGTCGAGATTCGTTCGGCGCGCGGCCGCGCGGTGCTGCCGGCCGTCGTGACCGAGCGCGTGCGGCGCGGCAACTGTTTCGCGCCGATGCACTGGAACGACGTATACGGCGACGACCTGTGCATCAACGCGGTGACGAACGACGCGATCGACCCCGAATCGCAGCAACCCGAACTGAAATACTGCGCGGTCGCGCTGACACGGGTCGAAGCCGATGCGTTCGCGCCGGTCGACGACGACACCGCGCAACCCGATGCATGCGCCGACGACGCGCGGCCCGCGCCGGCGATGATGCACGCGACTGCTTCACAGGAATCCGACATGGCAGACATCGACACTTTCGCGGCCGCGCTCGGCGTCGCCGATCTCGCCCCGCCGCCGCTGACCGACACCGAGCGGCTGTACGTGGCGGGCCTCGTCAGCGGGCTGAAGGCGAGCGCTGGCCGTCGCGAAGGCAGCGTGCCCGTGCTGCCGGCCGGCGCGCCGTTGACGCCGCCCGTGCGGTTCTGGCTCGACGGCATGCTCGCGGGCCTGTTCAGCCGCGCGCTGCCTGCCGGTGCGCAGACCGGCGCGGCGCCCGCGCTGCCGGCCGACGCCGCCGCGGCGGGCGGCGTACGGATCGTGCGCCCGCGCCCGAAGGTCACGTTGTTGTGGGCGTCGCAGACCGGCAACATCGAATCGTTGACCGAGGATTACGCGACGAAGCTGATGAACGCGGGCTTCGAGATCCGCACCGCGTGCATGTCCGACTATCCGGTCGCGTCGCTGGCCGGCGCGCAATACGTGCTGCTGATGACGAGCACGTTCGGCGACGGCGATGCGCCCGACAACGGCGGCGAGTTCTGGGACGCGCTGCAGGCCGGCAGCGCCGCGCGGCTCGACGGCGTGCATTTCGCGGTGCTCGCGTTCGGCGACCGCAACTACGACCGGTTCTGCGGCCACGGCCGCCGGCTCGACGCGCGGCTCGCGGAGCTCGGCGCGGCACGTCTGTGCGCCCGCGTCGATTGCGACGTCGAGTTCCAGCACGAGGCCGACCAGTGGCTCGAACGCGTGGTCGCGCGCATCAAGGAAGCCGATGCCGCGCTGCACGCGGTGCCGTCCGGCGGGTTGAGCCCGTCGGGGCTGCTGCCGACGAAGGCGCATCCCGCGCCGTCGAAGCTCGTCGCGAACCTGCGGCTGAACCGGCCGGGCGCTGCAAAGGACACGCGCTATGTGTCGCTGTCGACCCAGGGCGCGAACCTCGAATACGAAGCCGGCGACGCGCTCGGCGTGTGGCCTACCAACTGCCCGGAACTGGTCGACGAACTGCTGTCCGTCACCGCGCTGAAGGCCGATGCGCCCGTGTCGGTGCCGGGCGTCGGCGATGTCCGGCTCGGCGATGCGCTCGCACGCCACTTCGACATCACGCGCCCGCATCCGGACACGCTGGCCTTCATCGCGTCGCGCAGCGCGAACGGCGCGCTGAAGTCGCTGCTCGGCGACGATCGCAAGGGCGACCTCAAGCAATGGCTGTGGGGGCAGCAGCTGGCGGACGTGCTGCACGAATATCCGATCGAGCTGTCGGGCGCCGAGCTGGTCGGCATGCTCAAGCGCATGCAGCCGCGCCTCTATTCGATCGCGTCGAGCCCGAGCGCGCACGAGGGCGAGATTCACCTGACCGTGTCGGCCGTGCGCTATCACAACGGCCGGCGCGCGCGCAAAGGCGTCGCGTCGACGTTCCTCGCCGATCGCGCGGACGACGGCCGCGTGCCGGTGTTCGTGCAGAAGTCCGCGCACTTCCGGCCGCCGGTGAACGGCGACGTGCCGATCGTGATGGTCGGGCCGGGCACCGGCGTCGCGCCGTTCCGCGGTTTCCTGCACGAGCGGCGGGCGCGCGGCGCGCGCGGGCGCAACTGGCTGTTCTTCGGCGAGCAGCACGCGCAGACCGACTTCTACTACGGCGACGAGCTGAGCGAGATGCGCGACAGCGGCTTCCTGACGCGGCTCGATCTCGCGTTCTCGCGTGACCAGGCCGACAAGGTCTACGTGCAGGACCGGATGCGCGAGCAGGGCGCCGAGCTGTTCGCGTGGCTGGAAGAGGGCGCGCACTTCTACGTGTGCGGCGACGCCGCGCGGATGGCCAAGGACGTCGATGCGGCGTTGAAGGCGATCGTCGCCCGGCACGGCGGCATGTCGGAGGAAGCCGCGAACGACTACGTCGCGCGGCTTTCGAAGGCGCGGCGCTACATGCGCGACGTGTACTGAGATTCGCGCGAGCGGCGGACGGTCGGTCCGCCGCTTCGCCGGCGGCGCTTACTGCTGCCGTTCCCAAGCACGCGCCTGCTCGGCGCGCACGAACGCTTCCGACGCCGCCGGCAGCAGGTTGCGGAACGCGCCGCCGTCGCCGTCGATCACGTCGACCATCTTCGCGATCATTTCCTCCGGGTCGTGCTGTTCGAGCGGGAACGTCAGCCGCTCGGGCGTCACGGTATGCACGGCCGGATCGTGCCAGCGCCGCGTCGTTTCCATCATCCGGTCGTTGAAGCCCGTGCGGTACGGGCCGGGGTTCACGACCGCGACGCGGATGCCGTGCGGCGCGAGTTCCGCGTGCATCGCCTCGGCCACCGATTCGATCGCGTGCTTCGACGCGCAGTACGCCCCCGTGAACGGCCCCGTGATCAGGCCCGCGATCGACGACACGAACACGATCTTGCCGTGCCGGCGCGCGAGCATCCCGCGCGCGATCTGCTGCGTGAGCGCGAGCGGCCCGAACACGTTCACGTCGAACAGCGCGCGGACGATCTCGACCGGCAGGTCGACCAGCGCGCCGGCTTCGCCGACCCCCGCGTTGTTCACGAGCACGTCGATGTCGAGCTCGGCCGCGCGCGCGCGGTCGTGGGCCGACGTGACGTCGAGCCTGATCGCGCGCAGCGTGGTGTCGCGTTGCGCGGCGGCGGCCATGACGTCGTCGATCTCGGCCGTGGCGCGTACGCCGGCCGTCACGTCGTGACCGCGCTCGGCGAGCCGCAGCGCGACTTCGCGGCCGAAGCCGGTGCCCGCGCCGGTGATGAGGATGCGTTTCTGTGCCATGTGCTTACCTTGTGGAGTGGAACGTTGCCTGAAAAAGGTCGCGGCAGTGCTGCGCGATCGCGGTGTCTTCGTCGACGCTGCCGCCCGAGATGCCGATCGCGCCGACGCAGCGTCCGTCGCCGTCGACGAGCGGCTCGCCGCCGCCGAACGTGACGAGCCCGCCGTGACTGTGTTCGATGCCGCGCAGCGGGCCGTCGCCCGACATCGCGCCGAGCGCGCCGGTCGACGCGCGGAAGCGGACCGCCGTCAGCGCCTTGCGCTGCGCGAGATCGATCGCGCCGAGAAAGCAGTCGTCGGTGCGCACGAACGCGAGCAGGTTCGCGCCGGCATCGACGATGGCGATCGCGACGCCGGCTACCTGCAGCGACGCGGCTTGCGCGAGGGCCGCGTCGATCGTGCGGCGGGCGACGGCGAGCGGCAGCGCGGCGGTGAGCGGGTTCATGCGAAGGGCTCCGACAGGACGACAGCGCCAGTGTAGGCAGTGGCGGTATATGGGAGAATCCGCATTCCACTCGAAGCAGTTTCAAGTTTTTTTAATGATGGGCAAGCGATGAGCAGACGCGATCCGATGGCCGGCCTGCACGTGTTCATGACCGTCGCGACGGCCGGCAACTTCACGCGGGCCGCCGCCGCGCTGGGCCTGACGCCGGCCGCCGTCAGCCTGTCGATCGGGCAGCTCGAGGGCGAGCTCAACGTGAAGCTGTTCAACCGCAGCACGCGCGGCGTGAGTCTCACGGAAGCCGGCCAGCGTTACTGGCGGCAGACCGAGCCCGCGTACCGTCAGGTCATGCAGGCGCGTGACGCGCTGAAGGATGCGCGCAGCGAGCCGAGCGGGCTGTTGCGCGTGACCGCGCTGCCGCTCGCGCGCTTGCTCGTGATCGCGCCGGTGCTCGCCCCGTTTCGTGAGCGCTATCCGAAAGTCCGGCTCGAAATCCGCTACGAGAACGAACTCGTCGACATCGCAAAGGAGGGGTTCGATGCGGGCATTCGCCTCGCCGACCGGCTGCAGCCGGGCATGATCGGCGTACGGATCGCGCCTGCGTTGACGTGTGCGCTGGTCGCGTCGCCCGGTTATCTGGCGCGGCACGGTGCGCCGGCGTCGATTGCGCAGCTCGAGCGTCACGCGTGCATCCGTTTCCGGTTCACGGAAAGCGGGCGGTTGCACAAATGGCTGCTGCACGACGGGCGACGCGACGTCGATCTCGACCCGGACGGCGTATTCGTGACGAACGATGCCGATGCGGTGATCGATGCAGCGCGCGCGGGCGTCGGCATTGCGTTCGCGTTCATGCGCGAGCGGATCGAGCAGGACCTGCGCGACGGCACGCTCGTCGAGGTGCTGCCCGGTACGTGCCGCACGCTGCCGCCGATGTGGCTGTATTACGTGAATCGCAAGCACGTGCCGGCCAAGCTGCGCGCGTTCATCGACGTGCTGCGCGAGCGCGCTGGCGCGGACGCGGCGTAGTCGCATCGGCGCGGCTCACTGCAGCGATCGATTCGTCGGCGCATGATGGCGACTCCCGCCACGACGCCATGGAGTTGCGTGATGACCGGATTTCCGCATTTTTCGATTCGAACCGGCGTGATTGCCGCAGCGTTGGCGGCCGCCGCGATTTCCAGCGCACCGGCCGTCGGCCAGACGTCGACGGTGCCGGCAGGATCGGCCGTCGCGACGCCCGACAACGCGGTCCTGCTGACCGTTTTCCTGAAACACGACGAATCGCGGCCGCTCGCCGAGCTGAATGCGCAGCTTGCGAAGCAGGGGTTCTACAAGGCGTTTCCGCCGCCGGGCGTCGAGGTGGTGAGCTGGACGGTGACGATGGGAATCGGGCAGATCGTCGTGCTGCGATTGCCGGCGGCGCGGCTGCGCGAGGTCAATCGCGTGCTGGAGGATACGGCGTGGGGGGTGTACCGGACGGAGTTCTATCCGACTTACGATTACAAGGCGATCGGGTTGGGGGAGCACGAGCGGGCGAAGTAAGGGAGGCCGGACGTTTCTGCGCGCACGCGGAGGTCCGAATCAATCTGCCCCCATTCCGGGAAAGCCTCGCGACACGACGCTTTCGTCCTCTTCGGCTGGCGCCGTGCCGGCAGATTCCTCCCAAATGCATCGCAAGTCATTCATCCGATGAAAAAACCGCCCCGGTTCCCGGTATGATGCGCACCTTGCGTTCGTAGGACGCACGGTTTCTTTATGCGTTTTGATGCGAGAGACACCACAAATCCGCACAAAGCCGACGTGAAAGATTCTGTAATATTAATTCCGTATACTCGTAAGTTCTGATCCAGGCGCCACGAGCCCGTCTTCGGCCGGCCGCCCATGCAGAACAACCAGATACGTCGCCGCCGGCCAACCCGCGCCGCGACACGCTATGCACCACCACTGAACACGTTATGTCTTCCCGCCACTCTGGTTCGCCCGGCCGTGCCGCGGCGGTGATCGCCCGTGCCCGGGCGCTGATCCGCAACGAGCGCGTGCTGTCGCCGCTGCTCGCGCTCGGCATCGGCCTGCTGCTGATCGTGGTTTTCCAGCATCTGTCGGAATCCGTCGACTACCGGTCGGTGATCCGCCAGTTGCGTCACATGTCCGTCGCCGAGTGGGGCGCGTCGCTGGCCGCGACGGCCCTCAGCTATCTCGCGCTCGTCGCCCGCGATGCGGTCGGCCTGCGCTATGTCGCGGCCAAGGTGCCGCGCGTCGCGCTGTGGATCGGCGCGATTGCCGGTTCCGCGCTCGGCAATGCGACCGGCTTCGGCGCGTTGACGGGCGGCGCGGTGCGTGCGCGCGTGTACGGTGTGTCGGGCGTCACGCCGGCCCAGATCGGCCGGATGACGGTGTTCACCAGCGGCACGCTGGCGCTCGCGATGGTGTTGATGACGGCGGTCGGCATGGTCTGCGTGCCGGAGGCGCTCGCCGCGATGCTGCACGTCGGGCCCGGCGTGCTCACGTGGACGGGCGCCGCGTTGCTCGTCGCGCTCGCCGCGCTGGTCGCGCTGTGCGGCAACACCGCGCGCCCGGTCGTCACGCGCTTCAAATGGCTGTCGTTCGACGTGCCGGCGCGGCGCGATCTCGTCGCGCAGGTCGTCTATGCGGTGCTCGACGTGGTGGCCGCGGGCCTGACGCTGTGGGTGTTGCTGCCGGCAGCGCCGGTCGGCTTCCCGACCTTCATTACCGTTTATGCGGCCGCGTTGCTGCTCGGGATGATCGGCCATACGCCGGGCGGGATCGGCGTGTTCGAGGCGGCGATGGTCTTCACGCTCGGTCGCGAAGTGCCCGCGCACGCGATGGTCGCCGCGCTGATCGCGTATCGCGCGATCTATTTCGGCGTGCCGCTCGTGCTGTCGGCCGGCCTGCTGGCCGGCTTCGAGGGCCGCGCGCTGCGGCGCCGGCTCGTGACGCGGCAGGCCGTGCGCGTGTCGCAGCTCGCGCCGGTGTTCCTGAGCCTCGTGACGTTCGCGGTCGGCGGGATGCTGGTGATCTCGAGCGCGACGCCCGCGTTCTGGCACCGGATCGCGATCCTGCGCCACATCGTGCCGCTGTGGGTGCTCGAAGGCTCGCAGGTGATCTGCAGCGTGCTTGGCGTCGCGCTGCTGTTCGTCGCGCGCGGGCTGCTGCGCCGGCTCGACGGCGCGTGGTGGATGACCTTCGCGTTGACGCTCGCGAGCCTCGCGCTGTCGCTGGCCAAGGGTCTCGCGTTCGTCGAGGCCGGCGTGCTCGGCACGCTGCTCGTGCTTTTGCTCGTCAGCCGCCGCCGCTTCAATCGTCATTCGTCGCTGCTGGCCGAGCGCTTCACCGTCAGCTGGTTCGTGTCGGTCGCGATGGTGCTGATGCTGGCCGTGTGGGTGCTGTTCTTCGCGTTCCGCGACGTGCCTTACACGCGCGAGCTGTGGTCGCATTTCTCGTTCGACGCGCGTGCGCCGCGGGCGCTGCGCGCGACGCTCGCGTCCGGCGTGTTCGTTGCGCTGTTCGCGCTGTGGCAATTGCTGCGCCCGGCGCCCGGGCGGTTCGTGAAGCCCGCGGAGCAGGACCTGGTCGACGCGGAGCAGATCATCCGCGCGCAGGAATGCAGCGATGCGGGCCTGGCGTTGATGGGCGACAAGTCGTTCCTGTTCTCGGAGTCGCGGCGCGCGTTCCTGATGTACGCGAAGAACGGCCGCACGTGGGCCGCGCTGCACGACCCGGTCGGGCCGCGTGAAGAGTGGCCGGCGCTGATCAGCAAGTTCATTGCGCTCGCGCATGCGCACAGCGGCCGCGCGGCGTTCTACCAGGTGCGCGCGAACGCGCTGCCGCTGTATCTCGACGCGGGGCTCACGCTGATGAAGCTGGGCGAGGAAGCGCACATCGCGCTCGACCAGTTCGACCTGAAGGGATCGAACCGTTCGCATCTGCGCTATGCGCTGCGGCGCGGCGACAAGGATGCGCTGACGGTCGAGGTGATCGCGCCGGGCGACGTGCCGGCCGCGCTGCCGGCGCTGCGCGGCATCTCGGACGGCTGGCTCGACAGCCGCGATGCGCGCGAAAAGAGCTTCTCGGTGGCCGCGTTCCACGACGGCTATCTCGCGACGCAGTCGGTGATGCTGGTGCGGCAGGCCGACAAGCCGATCGCGTTCGTCACGTTCATGACGACCGACCTCAACACCGAGGCGACGGTCGGCGTGATGCGCCATCTGCCGGAGGCTTCGCCGTACGCGATGGAGTATCTGTTTACGCAGCTCGCGCTGCATCTGAAGGAAGCGGGGTTCCGCAAGCTGAGCCTGGGTATCGCGCCGTTCTCGGGGATGGGGGCGGCGAAGATGCCGTCGCCGTTCCACCGGCTCGGCCTGATGGTCTGGCGCTTCGGCGGCCGCTTCTACAACTTCCGCGGCTTGCGCGCTTTCAAGAGCAAGTTCGAACCGCACTGGGAGCCGCGTTATCTCGCGGCCTCGGGCTCGGTCGGCGTGTTCGTCACGCTGGCGGATCTGTCATTGCTGGCTGGAGGTCGGCGTTCATGATGTCGAAGAAGGGTATCGCGCGGGCGGCAGCCGCCTGCGCGGGAATGATGCTGGCCGGCGCCGCGTGCGCCACGCAGCCGGCCGCGGTGAAAGCCGAAACCGTGTCCGGCGGCCGCTACGGGCCCGTGACCGTGACCAGGCCGAGCGGGCCGCTGCGCGGGTTCGTCGTGCTGTTCTCGCGTGAGGGCGGCTGGCGGGCCGCCGATCAGCAGGCGGCCGACGCGCTCGCGAAAGCCGGGGCGATGACGGTCGGCGTCGATTCCGCGCGTTACGCGGCGAATCTCGCCGCGAAGCAGGAGACTTGCCACCACCTCGACGGCGACGCCGAGGCGGTCAGCCATCAGCTCGAACGTCTCGCGCAGTCGTCGCGCTATTTCACGCCGATCGTCGCGGGCGTGGGCCAGGGCGGCGCGATCGCGAAGCAGATCCTCGCGATGGCGCCGGAGAACACGATCGCCGGCGTCGTCGCGGTCGGTCCGGCCGCGAAGCTCGATCCGCGCTTCAAGCCGTGCCCGCCCGATCCGACGATCGTGCGACGCGCGATGCCGGGCTTCGTCGAAACGGCTGCCGCGGGCGACACCGCGAAGCTCGTGTCGCTCGTCACGCCGCACCTGCGCGACACCACCGGCAGCAACGACGAGCTCGACGTCTCCGACCTGCCGCTCGTCGAGCTGCCGGCCAAGGGTGGCAGCGACCGGCTCGCGATCGTGATTTCGGGCGACGGCGGCTGGCGCGATCTCGACAAGACGATCGCCGAGGCGCTGCAGCGCGACGGCGTGTCGGTGGTCGGCATCGACAGCCTGCGTTATTTCTGGAGCGAGAAGCCGCCCGCGCAGGTGAGCCGCGATCTGGCCCGCGTGATGCGCACCTACATGGCGCGCTGGCATGCCGGCCGCGTGGCGCTGGTCGGCTACTCGTTCGGCGCGGACGTGATGCCGTTCGCGTACAACCGGCTGCCGGCCGACCTGCGCGACAAGGTCGCGGTGGTGTCGCTGCTCGGCTTCGCGCCGTCGGCCGATTTCCAGATCCGCGTGACGGGCTGGCTCGGCATGCCCGCGAGCGACAAGGCGCTGAAGGTCGCGCCGGAAATCGCGAAGGTACCGCCGACGCTCGTGCAGTGCTTCTACGGTGCGGAAGAGACGGACACGATGTGTCCGGCGCTCGCGAACACGGGCGCCGACGTGATCAGGACGCTGGGCGATCATCACTTCGGCCGCGATTACATCGCGCTCGAGAAGAAGATCCTCGGCGGGTTCGGCAAGCCGGTGGCGGCGCGCTGAACATCGGCCGGCGCCCGCGTGACGGCAGGCACCGGCCGGTTTGGTTCCGGTTCATCGGACGGGCGGCCAGCGAGCCGCCCGTTTCATTTTCCGGGCTGCGCCGCCGCGTCCCGCGGCGGCATGACCGTTCGCGCATCGCGCTGATAGAAGCCCGGAAACCGGTCGAGCTGCCGCCGTGCGACCGCGAGATCGGCGGCGTCGCCGAGCACCGCGCTCGAAAACCCCGTGCGTTCCATCAGCAGCAACTGGTCGACCAGTACGTCGCCGGTCGCGCGCAGGTCGCCGGCGAAGCCGTAGCGCTTGCGCAGCAGGTAGGCCTGGCTGTATGCGCGGCCGTCGGTGAACGACGGAAACTGCAGGTCGATGCGCGTGGCGTGCGCGATGCGTGCGGCCAGCGGCGGCAGTTCCTCGTCGTTGCCGATCGTCAGTGTCGTCGCGTCGTGCTGCTGCGTGTCGTCTGCGTGCTCGGCCGGCGTCAGCAGCCGGATGCGTGCGGATGGGTTCGAGGTCTCGTGCTTCATGCCGGCTCTTCCTGATGACGTGCGGCGTTCGCGGCGGCCTTGAACGGTTCCGTGCCGATGCGGCGCACCGTGTCGATGAATCGTTCGCCGCGACCGTTCGCGTCGATGCGCGCGTCGAGATAGGCGTTGACGATCGCGTCGACGACATCGACGATCTCGTCCGCCGAAAACGACGGGCCGATCACCTTGCCCGGCCGCGCGGGGCCGCTCGCGCTCGAGCCGTCCGAGCCGCCGAGCGTGACCTGGTACCACTCCGCGCCGTCCTTGTCGACGCCGAGGATGCCGAGGTGGCCGCTGTGATGATGGCCGCACGAGTTGATGCAGCCGCTGATGTGCAGGTCGATGTCGCCGACGTCGTGCAGCAGGTCGAGATCGTCGAAGCGCTCGGCGATCGCGTCGGCGACCGGAATCGAGCGCGCGTTCGCGAGCGCGCAGAAATCGCCGCCCGGGCACGCGATCATGTCGGTCAGCAGCCCGACGTTCGCGCTCGCGAGCCCGATCGCGCGGGCGTTTTCCCACAGCAGGAACAGGTCGTCGACGTGCACCCACGGCAGCACGACGTTCTGCGTGTGCGTGACGCGGGCCTCGCCGGCCGTGAAGCGGTCGGCGAGCTCGGCGAGCGCGTCGAGCTGCTCCGGCGACGCATCGCCCGGTGCCTGCAGGCGGCGCTTGAACGACAGCGTGACGATGCGCAGCGCCGGGTCGCGGTGGTCGGCGACGTTGCGGGCGAGCCAGCGCGCGAACGCCGGATGACGGCTCGCCTGCGCGGCGACGCGCGCATTCGCGTCGGCGAGGTCGAGCGTGCGCGGCTTCAACCGCGGCGGCACGAACGACGCGGCGACGCGCTCGAATTCGGCCTGCGGGATCGTGTGCGGGCCGCCGTCGAGGTCGACGATCTGGCGGAACTCTTCCTCGACGTCGTCGATGTAGCGTTGCCCTTCGGTCTTCACGAGGATCTTGATCCGCGCCTTGTACTTGTTGTCGCGCCGCCCGTAGCGGTTGTACACGCGGACGATCGCCTCGATGTAGTTCATCACGTGCTGCCACGGCAGGAACGCGCGCAGCAGCGTCGCGATCATCGGTGTGCGGCCCATCCCGCCGCCGACGCTCACCCGAAAGCCGAGCGCGCCCGCGTCGTCGCGCACGAGCTTCAGCCCGACGTCGTGCCAGTCGGTCGCCGCGCGATCCTCGGTCGCACCGGTGATCGCGATCTTGAACTTGCGCGGCAGGAACGCAAATTCGGGGTGCAGTGTCGTCCATTGACGCATCACCTCGGCGAACGGGCGCGGATCCGCGATCTCGTCCGGCGCGACGCCCGCGCGTTCGTCGCACGAAATGTTGCGGATGCAGTTGCCGCTGGTCTGGATGCCGTGCATGTCGACGGTCGCGAGCAGATCCATCACGTCGGCCGCCTTCGCGAGCGGAATCCAGTTGAACTGCACGTTGGTGCGGGTCGTGAAGTGCGCGCTGCGGGTCGGCAGGCGCAACGTGCCGAGCAAGGCCTGCGCGTCGCACGCGGCGCGGTAGGTGGCGTCGTCGGGCACGTCGTAATCGCGCGCGATCCGCGCAAGCACGCGAAGCTGCGCGCTGGACAGCTCGCCGTACGGCACCGCGACGCGCAGCATCGGCGCGTGGCGTTGCACGTACCAGCCGTTCTGCAGGCGCAGCGGCCGGAACGCATCCTCGCCGAGGGTGCCTTGCTGCCAGCGTTCGAGCTGGTCGCGGAACTGGGCGGCGCGGCTGCGCACGAGCGCCCGGTCGAAATCGGTATATCGATACATGACGTGATACGCGAGAGGCGCCGCGGCGCGCAGGGCGCGCGGCGCGGCAGGGCGCGCGGCGCGGCAGGGCGTTGCGACGGATGTCAGGCAACGGAAGACAGCGTAGGGAACGCGGTGCGGCGGGACAAGCAGCAGATCGGGACGGAAAAGGCGCAGCAGATGGCCGGCGGGGCGCCGGCGCAGGCCGGGCATGCGTGCATGCCCGTGAGCGCGGTCATGCGTCGACGACGAGCGCCGGATCGAGCGCGCGGATGCGCTGGTCGATGAAGTAGCCGCCGCCTTCCTGGTAGCGCAGGAACAGGCGGCCGCACGGGCGGCAGCGGCTGACGGTGCAGCGGTTGTACGGGAAATGGCGCGGCGCGATCGGCGCGTCGTCCGATGCATAGTGCGTGCCGGCCGGATGATATTCCGCGTAGGTCGGCTCGGCATCGCCCGGCGGCATGAGCGTGGCCAATTCGAGCAGTTGCGTGTCCGGCAGCGACAGCGGCAGGGTCGTCCAGCCGGCGAGCGAGGTCTTGGTGCACGTGCATGGCTGCGTGACGTGCGCCGCTTCGGCCGTCAGTGTCAGCAGCGCGTCGTGATCGAGGTAAGGCAGTGGGCTCATGGGCAATCGTGAAGGGGCGGCGGGACCTGCAATGTAACCCGCGCGCGGATCGGCTGCATGGCCGCGACACCGGCAGCGCGGCGCGCTTCCTGCGCGCTCAGCCGGCCTTGCGGACCGACGGCTGCGCGACCAGTTCGCCGAGCACGCGGATCGCGCGCTCGATGTCGCGGCTCCACGGATGGCCGAAGTTCACGCGCACGCAGCGCTCGAAGCCGTGCGCGGCCGAAAACAGCGGACCCGGCGCGAAGCTGATGCCGCGTGCGATCGCCTCGCGATGCAGCGCCATCGCGTCGATCGCGTCGGGAAACGCGAGCCACAGGAAATACCCGCCTTCCGGCCGCACCCACTCGACGCCGGCCGGCAGCCAGCGCCGCAGCGCGTCGTCCATCCGGTCGAGCTGCGCGTGCAGCGCGCCGCGCAGCACGCGCAGGTGCCGGTCGTAGCCGCCGTGCTCGAGATAGTTCGCGATGCCGGCCTGCGCGGGAATGCTGGCCGACAGCGTCGTCATCAGCTTGAGCCGCTGCACTTTCTCCGCGAACCGGCCGGCGGCGGCCCAGCCGATCCGGTAGCCGGGCGCGAGCGTCTTCGAGAACGAGCTGCAGTGCATCACGAGGCCGTGACGGTCGAATGCGCGCGCGGGCAGCGGATAGTCCGGGCCGAAATGCAGTTCGCCGTAGACGTCGTCCTCGATCAGCGGCACATTGCGCGCCGCGAGCAATTCGACGAGCGCGCGCTTTTTGTCGGCGGTCAGCGTGACGCCGGTCGGATTCTGGAAATTGGTCATGAACCAGCACGCGCGGATGTCGTGCCGGTCGAGCGCGTTCGCGAGCGCGGCGAGGTCGAGGCCAGTGCGCGGATCGACGGGAATCTCGACCGCGCGCAGGTCGAGCCGCTCGATCGCCTGCAGCGCCGCGTAGAAACCGGGCGCTTCGACGGCGACGACGTCGCCCGGCCGCGTGACCGCCATCAGGCACAGGTTCAGCGCTTCGAGTGCGCCGTTCGTGACGACGAGTTCGTCGATCGGCTGCGAGATGCCGGTGGCGAGATAGCGCCGCACGATCTGCTGGCGCAGCGCCTCGTTGCCGGGCGGCAGGTCGACGACCGTGCTCCACGGGCTCACGAGCCGCGTGGCCTGCGCGAGCGACTTCGCCAGACGCGGCAGCGGAAACAGCTGCGGCGCCGGGAACGCGGAACCGAGCGGCACGATGCCGGGCTGCGTGGCCGCATCGAGCACGGAGAACACGAGATTGCTGATGTCGACCTTGCGGGTTGCGTCGGTGCGGCGCGTACGGCGTTTCGTTGCCGGGCTCGCGGCCGGCTGCGCGCCCGGCGCGACGTAGTAGCCCGAGCGTTCGCGCGCGCGGATCAGCCCCCACTGTTCGAGCAGGTAATACGCGCGAAATACCGTCGACTGGCTCACGCCATGCTGCGCGATGATCTGCCGCAACGACGGCAGGCGCGTGCCGACGGCGAGGTTGCCGTTGCGGATGTCGTCGGCGATCGTATGGGCGAGGGTTTCGTAGCGTTTCATCGGCGTGGGCGGAGCGCTGCGTCGCCGCACGCGGGCCGGAGCGGCGCCGCGCCGGCGGGCGCGGCTCATTGTCCGATGCGCGGCCCGAAAAGGAAAGCGCGGGTGTTTCGGCCGCGCCGTCCCGCCGCGTCACGCCGCGTTCGGCTCGACATTCCGTCCGCTGCCGCCGCGACGCAGCGGCGGCAACGGCTCGACCTTGCCGACCACGAACAGGTACGACAACGCCCCGACCACGCACAGCGCACCGGCCACCGCGAGCGGCACCACGAACGAGCCTTTCGTGATCGACAGCATCACGCCGGTGAAGGTCGTGATGAAGATGCCCGCGAGATTGCCCGCGAAGTTCTGGATGCCGCCGAGCGACGCGACGTGCGCGGGCGTCGGCGCGACTTCGCCGACGAGCGTCCATACGTTGGCGCCGGCGAACGACAGGCTGGCATATGCGAGTGCGAACAGGCCGAGGCAGGCCCACACGTTTTCGACGAACGCGGACAGCGCGATCGACGACGACAGCAGCATGCCGAGCACGAGACAGGTCTTGCGCGCGGCGGTGGCGCTCCAGCCGCGGCGGAACAGGCTGTCCGACACGTAGCCGCCGAGCCAGCCGCCGGGAATCGCGAGCAGCGCGGGCAGCATGCCCCACGTGCCGAGCGACGCGAGCGAGAAGCCGCGCGACTGCAGCAGGTAGCTCGGGAACCACGTGATGAAGAAATAGATCGCGAAGTTCAGGCAGAACAGGCCGATCATCATCCCCCACACGGTGCGGTAGCGGAACAGGTCGAGCCACGACACCTTCGGGCCGTCGGTTGCGGCCGCAACCATCGGCGCGCCGCGTTGCGCGAGCAGCGCATCGACGGCGTCCGGCGCGATCGCGCGATAGCGTTCCGGGTCGCGATAGACGAACCACCACGCCAGCGCCCACACGATGCCGATGCCGCCCGTGATCACGAACGACCCGCGCCAGCCGACGAGCGAGATCAGCCACGCGACGAGCGGCAGCGACAGCGCGGAGCCGACGCGCGAGCCGCTGTCGAAGATGCTGCTGGCGAGGCCGCGCTCGCTGCGCGGGAACCAGTTGAACGCGACCTTCGCGAACGACGGGATCGCGGCCGCTTCGCCGACGCCGAGCATCAGCCGCACGCCGACCAGTTGCGCGAGGCCGCGCGCGGCGCCGGTCGCGACGGTGAACACCGACCACCAGCCGACGGCCAGCGCGAGGCTCACGCGCACGCCGACCTTGTCGATGAACCAGCCGGCCGGTAACTGCAGGAACGCATAGGTCCAGAAGAACGCGCTCAGCACGAGCCCCATGCCGACCGCGTCGAGCCCGAGGTCGGCACGGATGCTGGGCGCCGCGATCGCGAGGTTCGCGCGGTCGATGAAGTTGATGACGTTGGCCAGAAAGCACATCAGGATCATGGCCCATCGGATGCGTGGCATGGCGGTGTCTCCGCGCGGAATGTCGTGGCGGGCGACCGGCGATCCGCTGCGCCGGCCGCCTCGAAAGGCGAATTACTGCGACGCTTGCGGCGCGCGGTCGAACTTCGCCAGCGCTTCCCACAGGCCGTTCAGGTAGACCGCGCCGAGCGCGCGGTCGTAGAGGCCGTAGCCGGGCTTGCCCGTCTCGCCCCAGATCATGCGGCCGTGGTCGGGGCGCACGTAGCCGGTGAAACCGGTGTCGTGGTACGCCTTCACGATCGCGGCGATGTCGAGCGAGCCGCAGCTCGACAGATGCGCGGTTTCCTCGAAATCGCCGTTCGCGTCGACCTTCACGTTGCGGATGTGCGCGAAATGGATGCGGCCCATCGCGCCGAACTCGCGCACGAGCGCTTCGACGTCGTTTTCGGGGCCGGCGCCGAGCGAGCCCGAGCACAGCGTCAACCCGTTCGCGGGCGAGTCGACGAGACGCACGATCCGCGCGAGATCGTCGCGGTTCTTCACGATGCGCGGCAGCCCGAAGATCGGGCGCGGCGGATCGTCGGGGTGGATCGCCATCTTCACGCCGGCTTCCTCGGCGACCGGAATGATCGCCTTCAGGAAGTATTCGAGGTTGGCCCACAGCGCGTTCTCGTCGACGTCGCGGTAGTCGGCGAGCAGCGCCTGCAACTGTTCGGGCCGGTAGCTGGAATCCCAGCCGGGCAGCGCGATGCCGTCGTTCGGATCGATCCGGTCGACCGCGTCGGTGCTGAACGCGAGGCAGGTCGAGCCGTCGTCGAGCGTCTTCGACAGCTCGGTGCGCGTCCAGTCGAACACGGGCATGAAGTTGTAGCAGACGACGCGGATCCCGGCCGCGCCGAGATGGCGGATGGTCTGCCGGTAGTGGTCGATCAGGCGGTCGCGGCCCGGCTTGCCGAGCTTGATGTCCTCGTGCACCGGCACCGATTCGACGACGTCGAACTGCAGGCCGGCGCGTTCGATCGTCGCCTTCAGCGCTTCGATCTTGTGCGCGGGCCAGACTTCGCCCACCGGTTCGTCGTAGATCGCGGACACGATGTGCGTGACGCCGGGGATCTGGCGGATGTATTGCAGCGAGACCGGATCGGACTCGCCGTACCAACGGAAAGACATCTTCACTGGAGCGGCTCCTGGCTGGCGGTTCATGCGTTGGACGAGCGCGGCGGCAGCGTGCCGGCCCGTCGTCGGTGTGCGGATTATGATTGGTATGCCAGTTTTGAGGGATAGTGGTTTACCAGTTGTTCGGGCAAGCGTCGGCCCGTGTGACGTTTCCGAAAGCGTCAGGCGAGGCCGGCCAACGGGCGAGCCGGGGTGTCGCCAAATTGGTGTACCATTTTGACGATCCGGCGCCGCAGCGGCGCCCGCCAGCCTGTTGCGAGCCTTCCGATGACCGATCTTTCCAGCCTGCCCGCCAGCCGCGACACCGATGCCGCGGACCGCTCCTATATCGGCCTTGCGCGGCAGATTCACGCGATGGTGGCCGCCGGCGCGTTCGAAGCCGGTGCGCGGCTGCCGTCGGAGCGCAGCCTGGCCGACCAGTTCGGCGTAAGCCGCACGCAGGTGCGCGAGGCGATCATCGCGCTCGAGGTGCAGGGGATCGTCGAGGTGCGGATCGGCTCGGGCATCTACGTGTCGGCGGCCGATGCCGCGCGGCCGGTGACGTTCGAAGTCCCGCGCGGCCCCGGGCCGATCGAGACGCTGCGCGCGCGCGGGCTGATCGAGGCGGAAGTCGCGGCGCTCGCGGCGACCGAACGCAAGGATGCCGATCTCGACCGCCTGTTTTTCTCGCTGACGACGATGCGCGAGCAGATGAACGACAAGGCCGCCTACGACGCGGCCGATCGCCAGTTCCACCTGCGAATCACGGAATCGACCGGCAACACGGTGCTGCTGCACATGGTCACGGCGATGTGGGATTGCGCGCGCAGCGATCCGCTGTGGGACAAGATCGAGGAGCACTTTCACTCGACCGCGCTGCGCGAAGCGTCGCAGGAAGATCACCAGCGGATCTTCGCGGCGATCATGGCGCGCGACGCGGACGGTGCGCGCGACGCGATGCGCGCGCACCTGTCGCGCGTGATCGCGGAATTCACGCAGGCCTGGCGCTGACGTTCGTCTTCGCGTATCCGCGCATGCTTGCATTCGCGCCGCGATGCAGGCCCCGGTAACTGCGTCGCATTCAGTCGCAAGGCCAATGAATATGCGCCGTGTGCGGCTTGTTCCGATTGCGTGACCCTGCGTTTTATGGTCTCGTTGCGGGATATCGCATCGACTCGAAAAAGGACAGTCGAATGCAGCCGGGCGATTCACGCGGGGTCCGATTGATCAGGGGAATCGGCGCAGGCACGCGCGCGCGCCGCGCCGTGCGTACGCTGCTTGTCATATTGACGGTAGGCTTACTGGCGCCCGTCCCGCCGGCCGTCGCCGCCTCACCCGAAACCGTCAACGACAACGTGCTGCGCGTGCTGGCGTGGCCCGGTTATGCGGACAGCGATATCGTCAGCGCATTCGAGGCGCAGTTTCATGTGCGTGTGGAAGTGACGCTGGTCGATTCCGACGAAGCGTTGTGGACGCGGTTGCACAGCGCCTCGCCGCCGCCGTACGACGTGCTGGCCGCGAACACGGCCGAGATCCAGCGCTATGCGCATGAGCACCTGCTCGCGCCGGTCGACCTGTCGCGCATCCCGAACCGGCGGCGGCAGTTGCCGAATTTCCAGCAGCTCGCGATGATCGGCGGCCTCGTGCAGGACGGCGCGTCCTACGCAGTCCCGTTCACCTATTCGTCGATGGGGCTGATCTACGACCGCAAGCAGGTGCCGGCCGCGCCGCGCTCGATGCGCGAACTGTGGAATCCGCGCTATCGCGGCAAGGTGCTCGACTTCAACAGCGCGCAGCACAATTTCTCGTTCACGGCGCTGGCGCTCGGCTATCCCGATCCGTTCCGTCTGTCGCCCGCGCAGACGCTTGCCGTCGCGCGCAAGCTGATCGACCTGCGCCGCAACCTGCTGACCTACTACACGCTTCCGGAAGAGGCGACCGCGCTGTTCGTCCAGCATCGCGCGGCGCTGATGTTCGGCAACTACGGCACGCAGCAGGTCGAGCAGTTGCGCCGCGCCGGCGCGGACGTCGGCTACGTGATCCCGGACGAAGGCGCGCTCGCGTGGCTCGACTGCTGGGCCGTCACGCGCGGCGCGCTGCGTCCCGAGCTCGCGTTCGCGTGGATCAACTACATGCTCGAACCGGCGATCGGCGCGCTGCTGACCGAGCGCCAGGGGCTCGCGAACACGCTCGAGCCGCCGCGCGGCCTCGACACCGGGCACGAGCATCTCGTATGGCTTCAGCCCGTGGAGGACATCGCGCGCCGCGAATCGCTGTGGGGCCGCATCGTGTCGGGCGACCGGCCGGAGCGGTTCGGAAAATGATCCGGCTCGGGCTCACGTCGAAGCTGTCGGTGCTGTTCGCGTGCATCGGCGTGATCGCGTCCGGCACGACCGGCTACTACGCGTATCGCGCCAACCGCGCGATGCTCGTGCAGGAGGCGCAGCACAGTCTGCTGATGTCGACGCAACTGCTCGGGCAGCGCTTCACGACCGCGCTCGCCGACGTCGCCGACGATGCGCTCGTGCTCGCGCAGTTGCCGTCGTCCGCGTTCGTCGCGGGCGCCGACCATCCGGACGACGCGCGCCGCATGCGGCTCGAACAGGTGTATTACAGCTTCATGCGGAATCACGCGGAATACCTGCAGATCCGTCTGATCGCGCGCGGGCATTTCGGGATCGAACGCATTCGCCTCGATCGCGATGCGCGCGGCATCGTCGTGCTGCCCGAACGCGAATTCCAGGAGAAAGGGCAGTTCTCCTATGTATTCGATACGCTCGCGACGGCGCCTGGCCACATCTACCTGTCGCCGATCGTGGTCAATCACGAGACGGGCTCGCACGCGGCGGAGGGGCTGCCGATCCTGCGCGTGGGCACGCCGGTGGTCGACGCAGCGGGCCAGACGGTCGGCGCGCTCGTCGTCGACGTCGAGCTGTCGCGCGTGTTCGACCGGCTCGAACGCGATTTGCCGGACGACTATGCGGTCTATCTCGCGAACGAGTGGGGCGATTTTCTCGTGCATCCCGATCCGGAACAGACGTTCGGCTTCGATCGCGGCCGGCGCGTGCTGATGCAGGATCGCTTTGCCGTCACGCGCGCGCTGTTCGACAGCGGACGCATGAACGTGACGCTCAATGGCCTTGCGCAGCCCGATGCGGCGCCCGGCCAGATGTTCGCGTTCGTCCGCACGCCGTTCGGACACGACGAAGGCAACCGCTTCGTCGTGCTGGGAATGGGCCGGCCGCTCGCCGACGTGCTCGCGCCGGCCGGCATGCTGGGCGAACGGATCGTCAGGATGGTGCTCGTATCGAGCCTGCTGGCGGTCATCCTCGCGATCCTGTTCGCGCGGGCGATCACGCGGCCGTTGCAGACGCTGGCGCGTGCCGCCACGCACGTGTTCGACGATCCGGCCGCCGAACGGCTGCCGGTCGCGCGGGCCGACGAGATCGGCGTGCTCGCGCGCTGTTTCGACAGCATGCGCGTCGAGATTCGCACACAGGTCGCGATGCTGCGCGCGAAGCAGCAGGAGCTCACGCACCTCGCCGGCCACGATCCGCTGACGGGCCTGCCGAACCGCCTGCTGTTCATGGAGCATCTCGATGCCGCGATCCGGCATGCGGCCGCGGTGCGCGAGGGGCTGGCGGTGATGTTCGTCGATCTCGACCGCTTCAAGCAGATCAACGACCAGCACGGGCATTCGGTTGGCGACCGTACGCTCGTTGCAGTCGCGAAGCGGTTGAGCCAGGTGCTGCGCAGCGGCGACATGGTGGCGCGGCTGGGCGGCGACGAATTCATCGTGCTGATGTCGGATGTGCGTTCGCCGGCGGTGATCGGCGATGTCGCGTCGCGCATCCAGATCGTGATGGCCGAGGCGCTCGAGTTCGACGAAGGGCGCATGGCCGTCGGCGCGAGCATCGGCGTCAGCGAGTTTCCGGCGGATGGCGCGTCGGCCGAGGAGTTGCTCGTCAAGGCCGACGCGGCGATGTACGCGGCGAAGGCGTCCCCGCAGTGCGTGTGCGTGCGCTACCAGGATCTGGTGCGCAGCGGCGCACCCGACGAGACTGGCCGCGTCGCATCCGGCGGCAGCCGCTGACCGCGGGCCGAAACGCGACGAGCCCGTCGCGGGACGGGCTCGTCGCATGGGCGGGCTGCAGGTGCGAAGCGCGCAGCGGCAGGCTTAGTGGCCGAAGTAGACCGAGTCGCGCGGGTTCTGCGCGCGGACGACCGGTGCGCCGCCCTCGACGGTCGCGGCCGGTTGCGAGCCGGCGCCGCTGTTGTCGATGCCGTGCACGCGGGCTTGCGCGGCCTGGATGTCGGCCGGGTAGTACGGGCTCGACTGGCTGGGCTTGTAGCCCGCGTTTTCGAGCTGGACCAGTTCGTTGCGCACCTGGGCGCGGGTCACGGTGCTTTGGGCGAATGCGCCGAACGACGCGGACAGGGCGGCGGCGGCAACGACTGCGGAAACGAGCGATTTCATGATGACCTCCGATGTTTATTGGCTTTCCGCGTTCGACACCATGTCGTCAGCGGTTGATTACATCGTAGGCGTCGCTTCACCTAGGGTAAACGCGAGTTTGAGTGAAAGATCGTTGCGCTCGAGGTAATAATTTCGAGACGAACGTCTTCCGTCCCCATTCGGTATTGCGGGGATTGCAAGCAATTGGCGGGAGCGTGAACAGAGGGGCCGCACGGGCATGCGCGCGGCGGCAAGGGCCGCCGAATATCGCGTCGAAGCGGCGAGGCTGTCGGATCAGACCCCGTCGTCGTCGATTTCCTTGCGCTCGCGGCGTTCTTCGTTGCCGCGCCGCGCGCGCAGGCGCTGGCGGGACAGGACGGCGATCACCTGCTGGGTCGGCGCGCCGGACGGCAGCTCGTTGCGGATGCGGTCGGGGACCATCGGCAGGCCGGCGCGCTGCCGGCGCAGCGCCTTGGCGATTGCCCGGCGGCATTCGTCGCCGTGGCAATCCCATTCATCGCGGATTCTCTGGCAATAACGGCATTGTTCCATCCGACTAGTCTAACGCGTCTTCGGGAATGGAGCAGGGCGCGGGGCCGGACGGGCTGCGTGCCGGGCGGCGGCGATGGCCGACGGCTCGGAGGCGGGCGATGGCAGGCCGAATCGGACTGCGAATCAAATCGACCGGAACCGTTCATCGACACGACGGTTTCGCGTCCTGCTCCAGACGGATTCCTTGCGCGCGGACGGGGCCGCCGCGCGTCAGCGGAGCGACCAGATGCCCCAGATCGCGATCAACAGGCCAAGGCCCAATCCGCAGCCCAGCAATACATACGTTTCCATTTCTTGCCTCTGACGACATGGCCATGCTGACATCGGTATCAGCGTACGTGCAGCAAAGCCGGCCGCGTATCGTCCGCGCTGTCGGTCGGAGCGATACGCCGGGTGGTCTGCGCATACTACGCGTGGCAGCTTTCAGAACGCATGCGCGATCGACGGCTGGGTCGCGTGCACACCACCCGTCTGGGCCGTGGCCGATCCGCCGTGCCGAAATACGCCCGACTTCCAGATCATCTGCGCCGCCGCGACGAGCACGAACAGCAGGACGACCATCCTGAAGATCCGGGGCGACATCTTGTCCCGCAGCGGGCGAACCAGCCACATGCCGGCAATCGCCGGCAGGCTGGCGGCCGCCGAGATCGCGAGGTCGGCGCCGCTCGCGTGCGCCGCGCCGCTGAACGTCGTGATCAGCGTGACGATCGACACCACGAGGATGATCGCGATCTGCTTCGTGAATACGCGCCCGGTCGCGCCCGACGAAATCAGGTAGGTGGCGAGCAGCGGGCCGGGCACCGATGCGATGCTTTCCATCAGCGCCGCACCGAAGCCGAGCGCGAAACCGACGGGCTTTTGCCACGCTTGCGGCAGGTCGAGCTTCGGCGCCGCGAGCATCAGTGTCGCGGCCACGATCAGCAGCGCGCCGGAGGCGGCCTGTGCGTGACCGGGATTGAGGGACAGCAGGATCGCCACGCCGACGACATTGCCGATCACGGTGCCGGCGATCGGGGCCGCGATCTTGCGTGCCGTCGCGAGTACCTGGCCGCCTTCCAGCGCCTGCGGGATGTTGCCGAGGATGATCGGCATCGACAGCAGCAGCACCGCATGCCGGATCGGCAGGAACTGGCTGAGGATCGGCATCGCGATCAGCGGCACGCCGATGCCGGTGATGCCCTTGGCCATCCCGCCGAGCAGCAGCGCGACGGCGATGCCGGCCAGTTCGAACGCGGTGAGCCCCTGCAGGCTGGAGACCAGCACCCCTTCAGTCAGATTGAAATGCATCATGGAATGGCATGTCACGGCGTAGCCGGCAGCGAGCGTCGTCGACGGCGCCCGTGGCGGTCGCGTGCATCGTGCACGCAAGGTGTTCGGGATCGGTGCGAACCTGATCGGCCGGTTGTGCGGCCCGGCCCGTCGTGCAGCGTGATGCGCCTGCATCGACGCGGCGGTTCGATCACGCATCTTACCCGAGCGTTGCATCTGGCATTCGGCTCGCGGATGGCGCGGTGCGCGTGTCGGCTGCATGACCGTCGCACCGGTTCAATATAATTCAAGTGAATCGGCCGTCTCATGCGCGGCATACATACCTTCGAACGAGGAAATCCGATGACGCTCGCCCAGTTGCAGGCCCTCGCTGCCGTGGTCGAACTCGGCTCGCTGACGGCCGCGGCAGACCGGCTCAGTCGCAGTCAATCCGCGATCAGCCATGCGCTGACGGAGCTGGAGGACCTCACGCAGGTCAAGCTGCTCTGGCGCGACCGGCAGCCGGTCGTGCTGACGGCGGCCGGCGAACGCCTGTGGCCGTATGTCCAGAGCGTGGTGCGGGAAGCGCAGATGCTGCGCCAGCAGTTCAGCCTGTCGCGCGGCAAGCTCGAAGGGAAGCTGGTGGTTGCGTCGCTGCCGAGCGTGTCGCTGGCGTTCGTCGTTCCCGCCATCGAGGCGTTGAAGGAGATGCACCCGGGCGTATCGGCGGTGCTGCTCGAAGGCACGGACAGCGAAGTCGAAGGGTGGCTCGACGACGGCACGGCCGACGTCGGCGTGGTGGCCGGCGCGAAGACGTTCGCGCACCACCTGCCGCTGCTCGACGAGGATTTCGTCGCGGTGGCGGCCGACGACATGTTCGCCGGCCGCAAGAGCGTGTCGGCCCGGCAGCTGGCCGCGGCGCCGTTCATTTTCTCGAAGGCGGGATGCGGGCCGGTGATCGCGGATTACTTCGCGCGCGGCGGCGCGCCGCTTCGGCCCGCATTCAACGTGGTCGAGATGCGCACGATCCTGTCGATGGCGGAGGCCGGCATGGGCGTGTCGATCGTGCCGCGCATCACGCTCACGTACACGCCGTTCGGCGGGCGCGTGCTGGCGCTGTCGCCACGGCTGCATCGCTCGGTGCGACTGGCGTGGAATACCGCCGGCAACGCGGTCACCGACGCGTTCGTACGGCTCGTCGACGCGCAACGCGCGAAGGCGGAAAAGACGGTCCGGACCCGTGCGAAAAAGGGCAGATAGCGACGGGCGGACACGATGAACGGCGCTCATGGGGCGCTTGCAGTTTATTCACGATGGCGAAGGTCAACATGCAATACATTGTTCTGACCTCGTGATCGTTGCCCTGAAGGAGTGCGCCGTGCCAGCCTTGCCCACCCTGTTTGCGTTCGGACTCGTGTCGCTCGGCATGGTGCTGACGCCCGGGCCGAACATGATCTATCTGGTTTCGCGCTCGATCTGCCAGGGCCGCCGCGCCGGGCTGGTGTCGCTCGGCGGCGTCGCGCTGGGATTCGTGTTCTACATGGTGTGCGCGGCCGTGGGCATCACCGCGCTGGTGATGACCGTGCCGTATGCGTACGATGCGCTGCGCGTTGCCGGCGCGCTGTATCTGGCGTACCTGGCGTGGCAGGCGCTGAAGCCGGGCGGGCGCTCCGCGTTCCAGGTCCGGCAGTTGCCGCACGACAGCCGCGTGAGGCTGTTCACGATGGGCTTCGTCACGAACCTCGCGAACCCGAAGATCGCGGTGATGTATCTGTCGTTGCTGCCGCAGTTCATCGTGCCGGGGCACGGCAGCGTGTTCGCGCAATCGCTGGCGCTCGGCTGCGTGCAGATCGCGGTGAGCGTCAGCGTCAACGCGCTGATCGCGTGCGCGGCCGGTTCGATCGCGGGTTTTCTCGCGGGGCGGCCGCTCTGGGCGGTGGTTCAGCGCTGGCTGATGGGGACGGTGCTGGCCGGGCTGGCCGTGCGGATCGCGCTGGAGTCGCAAAATTGACGATGGCACCGGGTCTCGTCACCCGTGGCAGCTACCGTCGGCCTCGTTGACGATCCGCACGGGCCTGGCCTTGTCACGGCGGCTGCGCGTCGCGAGCCAGCACAGGATCGAGCCGCCGCACACCATCGACGCGCCTTGCCAGAACTCGGCCGACAGCGGCGCGTGCAGCAGCGTGGCGGCGACGGCGGCGGCGAGCACCGGCGTGAAATACGACGCGCCGACGATGACCGTCACGTTGCCGTGCATGATGCCGGTGTTCCAGGCCGCATAGCCGAAGCCGAGCGCCGACGCCGCCAGCACGAGATACCCGACCGCGTGCAAACTGAACGTCATGCCGCCGCCGCCTTCGATCGCGAACTTGATCCAGAGCACCGCGGCGACCAGCATGAAGAACGGCGTGACGCCGTTCTTGCCGTCGGCGATGCGCGCGGTCACCGTGCAATAGCCGGCCCAGATCAGCGCGCCGACGAACGCCAGCCCGTAGCTGAGCGGATTGTCCGCGACGTTGCGCAGCATGCCGGCCGGATCGAGCCCCTGGTCGCCGCCGAGCACCCGGCAGATGCCGAGCATCGACAGCAGGACGCCGGGCACGACCAGCAGGTTCGCGCGCTGCTGGTTGAACGCGATGGCGGCGACCAGCGTGAGACTCGGCCACAGATAGTTGACCATCGCGACTTCGATCGCCTGCCGACCGTTGCTCGCATAGCCGATCGACAGCGACAGGCACAGCTCGTACGACACGAACAGCAGCCCGCCCCACAGCAGGTAGTTTTTCGGGAATCGGCTCAGGTCGGGGAAGCCGATCGAGAACAGCAGAAGCACGGACGCCACCGTATAGATCATCGCCGCGCCGCCGGTCGCGCCGAGGCTTTCGCTGACGCCGCGAACGAGCGCGACCACCGAGGCCCATAACAGCACCGCACCGAGCCCGATGAGCGTTGCCTTGTTCTTGCGTTTCATGCTTGCTGCCTGTTTCAACATGCCAATTCGATTTCGGATGACGCGACGGCGCCGGGCAGTGCCCGCCATGCTCCGGAACGCGCCGTCGACGATCGGCTGCGCGACCGCGTCGAGATCGGGCGCATCGGGCAGCACGAGCGCCGGATTCTTGCCGCCGCACTCTAGCACGATGCGCTTCAGGTCGAATTCGGCCGAGTACTCGAGGAATTGCCGCCGGGGTCCGCCGGATCGGCGAAGCTCACCGTGTCGACGTCCGCGTGCCGGCTTCACGAAACCACCAAGAGAGGGCCGCCTTGTCATCCGGCACGACGGTTTCGAGCCGCCGTCGCGCGGCGGGCATCGGGTCCTCGTGTTCGGCACCAACCGCGACACGGGCGACTGGCTGTTCCACAACCCGTCCGGGTTCGACGTGCGCACGCAGCAAAACGTGGCGATGCCGCGCGCGACGTTCGACCGGTGCTTCGCGAATCGCGGCATCCTGATCGCCCCGTCACGTTGCGCGCGCAACGAGCCGGGCGATCGAAGCGTCAGACGCCCGCCGCAGCGGGCGCCCGCCCGGTCACCGCTCGTGCCGCTTCTTGCTCAGTTCGATCGTCTCGAACAGCTCGTACTGCGCGGTCGGGTGCTGGTCGGCGCCCGGCGCGTGGTAGTAGCGCATCGTGATCGTCGTGTGGCCGCCCGGCTTGCCCGGATCGTGATCGAACACCGCGATCCCGTAGCCGGTGCCGGTATCGCGGCGCGCGGACCAGATCGCATCCTCGAGCGCATCGGCCGGCTGGCGCACGAACGTGTTCGGCGCGGTGCCGGGCACCGGCCGGTTCGGCTTCGTGAACACCTTCGCCTGCGCAAAGCCGGTTGACGGGTTTTCGCCGTACACGTCGAGCGGCGCGCTGGTGCCGCCGCCGCCGAGGATCAGGTGGATCGTGCCGTGACTCGTGTCGAACGTCGTACGGTTCGGATCGTTCGAGCCGACCGGGCGCGGCTGCAGCGTTTCGACCACTTCGCCGGTCTTCGCGTCGACGCCCGCGCGGTGATTGCAGCCGCGCACCGGATAGCTGCGCTCGTAGTCGTGATCGTGGCCGCACAGCACGAGATCGACGCCGTAACGATCGAACAGCGGCAGCCACGCTTCGCGAATGCCCTTGTCGGACCCGTTGCCCGTCTTCGACGAACTGAGCGCGTCCTGGTGCATCTGCACGACGATCCAGTCGATGTCGTCGTCATGCGCGGCGTGACGCAGCGTACGTTCGAGCCAGCGCGTCTGCTCGCCGTTGCTGTAGCCGCGCACGTAGAACGACGTGCCGGGCTCGATCGGCGGGCGACCGGTGCTCGCGGCCGGCACGAGCGGCGCGGGGCCGCCGACGAACGCGGCGGCGTCCTGGTACACGACGTCGTCGGCGTCGAGCGACACGAACAGCACGGAGCTCACGCGGAAGCTGTACCAGCGGCCGGGGAAATGCGTGCCGTTCTCCGGCAGCGTATAGCGGGCGAGATACGAGTCGAGCCCCTGCGGACCGTTGTTGAACTCGATCTCGTGATTGCCGGGGCATGGCATCCACGGGCGATTCGCGGCCGACGTCTGGTTGTTGTTGCCGAAATCGCGCCACACCTCGGGCTGGTGCGCGGGGTTCAGGTTCGCGTAGCAGAGGTCGCCGTTCAGCAGGTGGAACAGCGGCTGGAACTGCTCGACGGCCTGCACCGCGAAGCGGCTTTGCGGCGACGACAGCACCCACGCGCCGTTGGGCGTCGCGAGATCGCCGTAGCTCGTGAAACGGAACGGCGCCCGGCCGCGCGGCGCGGTCGAAAAGTGCGCGGAGAACGGCTGTGCCGCATTGCCGTCGTTGTCGGCCGTGATCTCGTAGCGGTAGCGCGTATCCGGCTTCAGCCCGTGCACGCGCGCGTGGTACGCGAACACGGTCTCGCCGTTCAGGCCGTCGGTGTACAGGCGCTGGACGCCATGCACGGTGCGCGCCGGCTCGCCGTCGGCGACGATGCGCGCGCGCGGATTGACGGCCGGTGCGAGCGACGCCCACGAGATCACGACTTCGGACGTCGGGTCGTTGCCCCACGTCAGGTGAACCTGCTCGGGCGTGCCGTCCGGGTTCGACGCGGCGGCGCGGGCTGCCGCGAGCCCGCCGGCGGCGGTGGCGAGGCCGGAGACGCCGGCGAGTTTCAGGAAGCCGCGACGCGACACGGAGGCGGCCGGCTCGTTCGGCTGGTCAGGGAGAGTGTCCTGGTTCGACATGGTCGGTGTTTTTCGTTGATGGGGCGCGAGACGCGGAACCGCGCGGCCATGCGCGCGCACGGCCGGGGCGTGGGCCGGAAACGAGCGGGATCCCGGTCGCGTGCATTGTCGAAGGGCAGTTTTGCCGCGTTGTGACAGTGCCGCAACCCTGCGCCTGCGGCCGCCGATGTGCAGAGGCGCGCGTCGTGGCTGCCGGTCCGCTCCCGCGCCCGTTCACTTTCTCCGAAATTTATTTGCCGATACCGCGACGGATTTCTCCCGTCCGCTCCGTTTAACGCATGAACGACCGCTTCCGGTCGATGCCCGTTATTTCGGAGTCTTTCATGAAACTTTCCGTTCCATTGCGATTGGCCGTCGGATGCCTGGCTGCGCTCGCGACGTCCGCCGTATTCGCGCAGGCCGTCATCGTCGCGCCTCACGCGCCGCCGCCGCCGCGCGTCGAAGTCATGCCGGCGCCGCGTGCCGGTTACGTATGGGATCAGGGCCACTGGCACTGGCGGCAGGGCCGCTACGTGTGGATTCCGGGCCACTGGCAAGTGGTGCGGGTCGGTTACCACTGGGTGCCCGGACACTGGGCCGCGCGCGGCCCGGCCTGGCGCTGGGTGCCGGGCCACTGGGCCTGACGTGCAGGCCGCCGCGCGGCACGCGATGCCGGCGCAGCGGATTTTTCACGCAACATCATGAGTCGAAGCGATGCCTTTTCGAATCATCGTGATACTGGCGGCCGCGGCGATCGCGCTGGCCGGCTGCGTCGTGGTGCCGGCCCGTCCGGTGTATTACCGGCCCGCGCCGGTCGTCGTATATTGAGCGCGCCGGCCCACGCTCGCGTGGCGGGCTGCGAGGATCGACATGCGGCGCGAACCGGATGTCGATGAATCCGGCTCGGCCGGCACCGTGTGCGATGCCGGGCGCGACGCGCGCGGCGTCGACGCACCGTCGGCATGGCGCCGTCCGGCGATGGCCCGACGCATGCAAGGAGAGCACGACGATGAGCTTCAGCCGGGCGGCGGGTCCCGCCGCCGTGACAGTGCGGCGCGCACGCGCCGCGCGACGGAGCAGGCGGCGTTGAGCGATCGCGGCGACCGCGATCCGGACGCGGAACTCGTCGCACGCGTCGGCGCGCGCGATGCGTCGGCGGTGCGCGTGCTCGTCGCGCGCAAGCTGCCGCGGCTGCTCGCGTTGGCGACGCGCATGCTCGGCGACCGGAGCGAAGCCGAGGACGTCGCACAGGAGACGTTCCTGCGAATCTGGAACCAGGCGCCGCGCTGGCGCGAAGGCGAAGCCCGCTTCGACACGTGGCTGCATCGCGTCGTGCTGAACCTGTGCTACGACCGGTTGCGCGGCCGGCGCGAGGCGCCCGTCGATACGCTGCCCGACGTGCCCGACCCGCAACCGGAGCCGGCCGCGCATGCGGAACTGCGTTCGCGCGATGCGCGCGTGCGGCAGGCGCTGGCCGCGTTGCCGCCGAGGCAGCGGGAAGCGCTGGTGCTCCAGTACTATCAGGACATGTCGAACGTGGAAGCGGCCAACCTGATGGGCATCACCGTCGATGCGCTGGAAAGCCTGCTCGCCCGTGCGCGGCGCAACCTGCGCGCGCAACTGGCCGGCGACCCACCTAGCGAGGACAAGCGATGACACCCGAACGATTTCGTACCATCGTCGCCGCGTACGGCTCGGACGCGCGGCGCTGGCCGGCCGGCGAGCGCGCGGCCGCCGAGGCGTGGGCGCACGCGAACCCGCGCGAAGCGCTGCTGGCGCTCGACGATGCGGCCGACCTCGATGCGTGGCTCGCGTACGACACGGTCGCGCCTCCGGCGCCGGCGCTCGTCGAGCGCATCGTCGCGACGGCGCCCGCGCCGCAGCGCGCCCGCCGGCGCGGCGCCG
>NZ_JAKWFH010000061.1:0-43167 GCF_029522185.1 Burkholderia sp. IO2
CTGCCCGTTCAAGCTCCGCTCTTCGACTCCGCGAAATCTGTAACCCGAAAGAGACGAACCCTGAACCCTTCAAAACACGACATTTCTATTTAGCCGCCGCTACGACATCTTGAAATGGCTACGACATATGTTGTAGTAGCTAGATTGAAATGTCCGCTTTTCGACCCGTCGCAAGCTATCCAGCGTCGCTACTCGTCGCATCCAATCACGCGACCGACCTCGGGCCGATCCCAACTCGCGACCAAGCGCCCGGCATCGTCTTCATGCGCTCGGTTTCGTCGTGATCAGGCGACGCCACACGGACGCAGGATGAAGTCGCCATCCATTCCCACGCGAACGTGAGGATTTCCGCCGGCATTGTCCGGCGCGTGTGGCGACCCGAGCGAATATGACGTCCGCCGGCTCACCATCCGGCCGATATCCAGCCAATAAACGCAACCGCACACGGCTGCCTGTCCGATTCCCGCAAGTATCCGGAGGCCGATATTGGCCGTTTTATTGACCTTGTCGCAAACGTGTACAGTGAACGTGCCCCGGAAAACAACGGCGATCGTTCGATGTCGCGCCCCGGGTTTCCCCGCATACGCAAAGAAGATTCGCCATGCCCAATGCTTCCTTGCCGATTGAGCCGACCCTGCTCCGTCGATACCGCTATTTCGAATCGGTCGATATCGACGACACGCGTGAACGGATCGCCGCGGTGCTGCAGCCGCATCGACTCATCCCTGGCAGCTCGCGTGGCGGCTATTCCGCGTACATGGACTACGTGCGGATCGACAGCGTCGGGTTCGGCACGATCGGTTACGACGTCGCGATGGGCGTCGATGCCGGGAAAATCGAGGATTACTATCTCGCGATCCTCAGCCTCGGCGGCTATGCGGACGTGAGCGTCGGCGGCCGGCGCGTGATCATCGGGCCGGCGCAGGGCGTCATCGTCAGCCCGGCCAGCCATTTCGGCGGCACGTTCTCCCGCGACTGCGAGCAGTTCTTCGTGCGCGTCGACAAGCGCGCGATCCTGGCTCACACCGGCTACGACCATCTGCAGATCGAGCCGGTGCTCGATCTCTCCCGCTCCGAACTCTTGCCGTGGCTGATGCAGTTGCGCGTCATGGCGTCGTCGCCGGAGACGGTCGCGCTCGCGCAGCGCGACCGCCGTATCGCACTCGAATTCGAGCGACTCGTGATCTCGCTCCTGCTCGCCGGGCAGCCGCATCACTGCCAGACGCGGCCCGGCGGAACGGCGCTCGTGCCGCGCACGGTCAAGCGCGCGGAAGCCTATATCGACGAGCACGCGTGCGAGCCGATCACGCTGGCCGATATCGCGCTGGCGGCCGACGTGCCGGTGCGTACGCTGCTCGACGGGTTCCAGCGTTTCTCGCGCGGCAGCCCGATGCAGCTGGTCCGCGAACGGCGTCTCGAACGCGCACGCGACCGATTGCTGCAAGGCCGCGAAAGTGACCGCGTGGCCGACGTGGCGCTCCGTTGCGGCTTCGCGAATCTGGGCCGCTTCGCCGCCCTGTACCGCGAAACGTTCCGGGAATCGCCGTCGGATACGTTGCGGCGCGCGCGCCAGTCCGCTGGCTGAGCGGAAATTCTGCGCGCGCCGGACAGGCGCTGCGCTCGCCGGATATTCGCGGCACATTCGCCCGCATACAGTGGCCTCCTCTGAATTCAACGGAGCCGCTGGATGTCCCCGCTCAGAATTCGCGTCGAGCGCATCGATGCGCTGACGCCCGCAATCCGCCGATTGCATCTCATCGCCGCCGACGGCGGCCCGCTGCCCGGGTTCACGGCCGGCGCGCATATCGGCGTGCACGTGCCCCTCTCCCCTCGTTCGCAACGGCGTGCATATTCGCTCGTGAACGCCGGCGGCCGCGCCGATTCGATCGACCGTTACGAAATCGCGGTGCTGCACGCAGCGGCCGGCAGCGGCGGTTCGCAGTGGATGCACGCCTGTGCGCCCGGCGACGAATTCGACATCGATCCGCCCCGGAACGATTTTCCGCTCGTCGCGCGCGCACGCCGGCACTTGCTCGTGGCCGGCGGCATCGGCATCACGCCGATTCTCGCGATGGCGCGCGAACTGGCGAGCAGCGGGCGGCCGTTCACGCTGCACTACGCCGCGCGCGATGCCGTGTCGATGGCCTATCGCGACGAGGTTGCCGCGCTACCGGGTGCGACATGCTGGTTCGACGACGGCGAACCGTCGCGCGGCCTGCCGCTGGCCGACGCGATCGGCGCGCCCGAGCGCGGCACGCATCTGTACGTGTGCGGGCCCGCCGGGCTCATCGGGGCGACGCTCGCGGCCGCGCGGCATCTTGGCTGGCGCGACGACGCGCTGCACTGCGAACGCTTTGCCGCGCCGGTCGCGACGGCGGAAAACGCCACGGTCGAAGTGCGTCTCGCCGGCTTGGGGCACGTGCTGAACGTGCCGCCCGGCACGTCGATTCTCGACGCGATGATCGAAGCCGGCCTCGATCCGCTCTACGACTGCCGGCGCGGCGATTGCGGCGTGTGCGCGGTGCGCTTGCTCGACGGCGATCCCGATCACCGCGACATCTGCCTGAGCGACGACGACCACGCGAGCGGCGCGTTCTGTCCATGCGTGTCGCGCGCGCACGGCGCGCATCTCGTGCTGGATCTTTGACCCTTCCCATCGAGGAAACCCCATGAGCGTTACCAACGAGACGCTGGCCGGGCTGGTGCGCCCCGACAGCGTGCACAAGCGCCTCTATACCGATCCCGCGATCTTCGCGCTGGAAATGGAACGGATCTACGGTCGTGCGTGGATCTACGTCGGCCACGAGAGCCAGGTCAAGACGGCCGGCGACTATCACACGACGCGTATCGGCGACCAGGACGTGGTGATGGTGCGTGCATCCGACGGCACGATCCACGTGATCTACAACCGGTGTCCGCACAAGGGCGCGAAAGTCGTACCCGACGGCGACGGCTCGGTCGGGAAATTCTTCCGGTGTCCGTATCATGCCTGGACCTTCAGGCACGACGGCACGCACCTGTCGGCGCCGCTGCGCAACGGCCTGCAGAACACCTGCTTCGACCCGAAGCATCCGGATTTCTCGATGCGCCGCGTCGCGCGCGTGGACAGCTATCGCGGCTTCGTGTTCGCGAGCCAGAGCGACGACGGCCCGGATCTGCGGACCTTCCTGAATGGCGTCGTGTCGTCGATCGACAATCTGTGCGACCGTTCCCCGGTCGGCGAGGTCGAGGTCACGGGGGGCGTGTTCCGCGTCCTGCAGCGCTCGAACTGGAAAGTGTTCTACGAGAACCTGCACGACACGATGCATGCGCCGGTCACGCATGAATCGTCGGTGATGTCGGCCCGCGCGCAGGCCGAGGAAATGGGCGCGATGCCGTTCGAGCTGCTCATCATGGACGGCAACGGCGAGCCGTACGAATTCTGGGAAAAACTGGAACTGCGCGCCTACGCATACGGCCACGGCTACATGGAAGGGATTTTCGATCCGGCGGCGGCCGAACGCGATTCGGTGTCGAACGCGCATTTCGCGGTGCTCGCGCAGGCTTATGGCGACGAACGCGCACGCCGGATTCTCGGGATGAATCGCCACAACACCGTGATCTACGGCAGCGGTTCCCCGCATACGGTGTTTCAGCAGTTCCGCGTGATTCGTCCGATCGCGGTGGACCGGACACTGGTTGAAATCCAGCTGTTTCGCCTGAAAGGTGCACCCGACGCGGTGTTCGATCGCGCATTGACCTACGCGAACGTGATCAATTCGCCGTCGTCGAACGTGATGCCGGACGACGTCGAAGTCTACGCACGCTGCCAGGAAGGCAATCAGACCCGCGGCGGCGAGTGGGTGAGCATGCATCGCTACGCGGGCACGGATCGCGCGACGGACGACGGCTTCGTGTCGATCAACGGCACCAGCGAATTGCCGATGCGCAACCAGTTCGCCGCGTGGAAACGCTTCATGGTTGACGAGGCCGCCCCACCCGCGCGCACGCGCGCAGGAGACGCCTGATGCTGCACGATCCGGCTTTCGACCTGTCGACCGTCGCGGTCGACGCCCCTGCCCTCGCCGCCGACGCGGCGCTGCACGCGCAGGCGGCACAGTTTCTGTTTCGCGAGGCGCGGCTGCTCGATACGCGCGCATTCGACGCATGGCTCGACCTGTGGACGCCCGACGGCATGTACTGGCTGCCGCACGAGCCGGGCCAGACCAGCCCGCGCGACCATATCTCGCTCTTCTGGGAGGATGCGACGCTGCGCGAAGTGCGCGCGGCCCGCGTGACGAACCGGCGCAACTGGTCGCAGCAGCCGTCGACGCGCACCGCGCGCATCGTCGGCAACGTGATCGTCGACGGCCGCGATGCGGCCGGCCGGCTGGTGGTCCACTCGACGCTGATCGTCAACGAATGGCGCATCGGGCAGCGCACGCTCGCCGGGCTCGTCACGCACAAGCTCGATACGCGCGGCCCGGACTGGAAGATCTATCTGAAGCGCGTCGATCTCATCAACTCGACCGATGCGCTCGCGAACCTGGAGGTATTCGTGTGAACGCCGCATCGCCGTCGATACCGCTTGCGCGCACCGCCGTGATCGCGCTGCATTACCAGAACGACGTGCTCGATCCGCGCGGCAAGATTCGCGTCGGCTTCGACGCGGACCGGCCCGACCGCGCGGCGGTGCTCGACGCGGCCCGCGCGCTGCTGGCCGGCGCGCGCGGGCTCGGCTTGCCGATCGCGCATGTCCGCATCGCCTTCCGCGAGGATTACGCGGACTTGCCGCGCAATGCACCGATTTTCGTGCGCACGGCCGAGCTCGGCGCGCTACGCGACGGCAGCTGGGGCGCGCAGTTTTACCCGACGCTCGAACCCGATCCGGCGCGCGCGCTCGACCATGTCATCCATCACCAGTGCACGAGCGGCTTCATCGGTACGCCGCTGGAACGGATCCTCGCGGCGCACGACGTGCGTCACCTGATCGTTGCCGGCGTCGCCACGCACTCGACCGTAGAAATGACCGTGCGCCATGCCGCCGATCTCGGCTATCGCGTGACCGTCGCGGCCGACGCCTGCGCGTGCGCGGATCGTCGGCAGCACGATGCATCGCTCGAGTCGATGCGCTTGATCGCGGGTATTTCCAGCGTGGCGGAGCTGTTCGGCCACGCGTCGCACACGGAGGGCACATGAACGTCTCGCACGCTTCCGAAGCGTCCTCGCAGACGAGCCCGGCTGGCACGCGCGCACGCCTCGCGGGCAAGGTCGCGATCGTCACCGGCGCGACGCAGGGGCTCGGCGCCGACATCGCGCGCGCCCTCGCGAACGAAGGCGCCGGCGTGCTGATCGCGGGGCTCGATGACGCGGCCGGCCACGCGCTGGCCGCCTCGATCGGCACATCGGCGCGCTTCGCACACACCGACGTCACCGACGACGCGCGACTCGACAGCACGATCGCGACTGCCCTCGCCGCGTTCGGCGGTCTCGACATCGTCGTGAACAATGCGTGCAGCTACGACGATGCAGGCCTCGCGTCGACGCGCGAACAATGGTCGCGCCTGCTCGACGTCAATCTCGTGTCGGCGGCGATCCTCGCGCAGAAGGCCGCGCCGCATCTGCGGCGCGGTGGCGTGATCGTCAACCTCGGCAGCGTCGGCGGCAAGTTCGGCGCGGCCGCCCGCGCGCTGTATCCGGCGTCGAAGGCCGCGCTGCTGCAACTGACACGCAATCTCGCCGTGGAGCTGGCGCCGCATGGCCTGCGGGCGGTCAGCGTGTCGCCCGCCTGGACGTGGTCGCCGTCGCTGGAGCGGCTCGCGGGTGGGTCGGTCGACGTCGCGGACCGCGTCGGCCGGCCGCTGCATGCGCTCGGCCGCGTCGGTCGCGGCGACGAGATCGGGCGAGTCGTCGCGTTTCTCTGTTCGGACGATGCCGCGTGGATCACCGGGATCGACGTACCGGTCGACGGCGGTTTTTCGATCCTCGGGCCGGATCAGGGCCGCTCGCCGCGCGAATGGTTCGAACGGCACGCAGCGCAGTAGCGAACCGTTCGGCTCGCATTCCTTCCCCCTCTTCCATCGGGACTTCAACCATGAAGAAGCACATCAGAATCGAACGGGGCGACACGGCGTTCGACGCCTATCTCGCGCTGCCGGAAGCGGGCCACGGCCCGGTCATCGTCTTGCTGCAGGAAATCTTCGGCGTGAACGCCGAGATGCGCGAAGTGGCGGATCTCTATGCGGCCGAGGGCTACGTCGTCATCGCGCCGGACCTGTTCCACCCGTTCGGTCCGAACATCGAACTTGGTTACGGGGACGCCGACCATGCCAAGGCTTTCGACTATTACACGCGCCTCGACGTGGCCCGCGCCGTCGACGATATCCGTGCGACCATCGCCCATGCGCGCACGCTGCCCGAATCGACCGGCAAGGTCGGCGTGCTCGGCTTCTGTCTCGGCGGCAAGCTCGTGTGGCTCGCCGCGGCGCAGGGCGACGTCGATTGCGCGGTCGGCTATTACGGTGTCGGCATCGAGCAGTCGCTCGAACTGGCCGAGCGCATCGCGTGCCCGCTCGCACTGCATTTCGGCGCCGACGATCCGCTCAATCCGCCCGCGATCGTGACGGCGATCCGCGCGGCGCTGGACGGCAAGCCGAACCTGAAGCTTTACGCGTACGACGGTGCCGGCCATGCCTTCAGCCGTAGCGGGCCGACCTTCGTCAAGGCGGCCGCGATGTCCGCGCACACACGCAGTCTTGCGGTGTTTCGCAAGGTGCTCGGCCCCGACTACGATCTGGGCGCGCTCGCCGATCATCACTTCCATCTGGAATTCGCCGCGCGCGATCCCGAGGAGACGATGCGGACCATGGTGCCCGAACCGTACGTGAATCACGTGCCGACCATGACGGGCGGCACCGGGTACACGGAACTGAAGCGCTTCTACACGCATCACTTCATCCACGGCAACCCGGCCGACATGGCGATGGCGCCGATCTCGCGCGTGGTCGGCGTCGATCGCATGGTGGACGAGTTCATCCTGACGTTTACGCACGACCGGGAGATCGACTGGCTGCTGCCCGGCGTCGCGCCGACCGGCAAGCACGTGGAGATTCCGATGGTCGTCGTCGTCGAATTCCGCGGGCCGAAGCTCTACAACGAGCACATCTACTGGGACCAGGCGAGCGTGCTCGTGCAGCTCGGGCTGCTCGATCCGCACGGGTTGCCGGTCGGGGGCGTCGACGTCGCGCGCAAGCTGCGCGACGAAACGTTGCCGTCGAATACGCTGATGGTGCGCTGGCGCGAGAGCGAACCGGCGCGATAGCGGCGCCTGTCGGCCACGACGCGCCCTCCTTCGCCGGTGGTGACGCTGCCATCGGCGGTTTTCGTGACCGGCAGCGGCGCGTTTTCGAATCGGCCAGTTTGTAAACTGAATCGAGCTATTGTGATAAGAAAAGTTATCCGGATAGCGCCATCATATGCTCCAACTACGTGTTCCTCGATAAAAGGATCGGCGCGTTAAACCACCGGAAAACCGGTTCCGTCGATGCGTTCCCACCACGCGTCGATATTCGCGCATAGCGCGTCGACGCGCTCGCGCGAACACAACGTCGAGCGCCGCTTTGCCGAGCAGCAGACGCAACAGGCAGCCGCCCGCTGACGGGTACCGGCCATCCGCCATCGGCTTACGCGGCAACAGCCGCAGACCTTCGATTCACCTGCCCTGCCGCGAACCGGTCGAAGCGTCCGCCGAACCCGTCCGGCTGCGACCTGGCCACCTACGCCGCCGACGATCCACTTTTCCGAATCAGTACGTCGGGCGTCAACGCGCTGCATCGCCCGACGCCCAGCATCGCCATGTTCCGGTCCACTTCATCGTGCAACAGGCCGATCGCATGCAGCACACCGGCTTCCCCGGCCACGGCCGCCGCGTAATTGAACGGCCGCCCGACGAACACCATGCGCGCGCCCATCGCAACCGCTTTCAGCACATCCGACCCGCGACGAAACCCGCTGTCGATCATCACCGGATAATCCGCTCCGAGCGCCCGGACCACGTCAGGCAGGATCCGCATCGGCGACACCGCGCCGTCCAGCTGGCGGCCGCCGTGGTTCGACAGGATGATGCCGTCGGCGCCGATGTCGCGCGCGATCACGGCATCGTCCACGCTGAGAATGCCCTTGATCACCAGTTCGCCCTTCCATTCCTGCCGGATCCGTTTCAGGTGGCCCCAGTCGAGATGGTCGCGCGCGGAGAAATCCCGCAGCACGGTCGACGACAGGATCGGCGCGCCGCGTGTCGCAAACGAGTTTTCGAAATGCGGCATGCCGTGCGCGAGCAGCGTCCGGGCGAAGGTGCCCGCGAGCCAGCGCGGCCGCGTGATGCCGTCCCAGAACAGGCGCGGCCCGGGGCGCAGCGGCGTGGTGAAGCCGGTCCGCACGTTGTTCTCGCGATTGGCGGACACGGGAATGTCGACCGTGATCACCAGCGTCCGGTAGCCGGCGCGCGCGACGCGTTCGAGCAACGCGGCAATACGATCGGGATCGCCGGGCAGGTACGCCTGGAACCAGGTACCCGGCGCGGCGGCCGCCACCTCTTCCAGCGGGATCAGCGACGAGCCGCTCATGATCGACGCGATGCCCGCGCGCTGCGCGGCCCGCGCCAAGACGACGTCGCCGCGATAGGTCGACAGCGCATGGATACCCATCGGCGCGATGCCGAACGGCGACGCATAGCGCCGTCCGAACAGCTCGACCGTCTGTTGCCGTTGCGAAACGTTGCGCAGCACACGCGTCGCGAATCCGTACTCGTCGAACACGGCGCGGTTGTCGTCGCGCGTGCGGTTGTCCTCCGCCGCGCCGCTGACATAGCCGAAGATCGGGCGCGGCAGCACGCGCCGCGCCGCCGCCTCGAAATCGTGGAGGCTCAGCATGTTGCGCAGCACGCGCGGCGGTCGCGTATCTGCCAGCGGACGGCTGGCTGCGGGACGGGATGAGGCGGACGGGGTCATTTCTGCGGCCTGTTGTCGAATCGATGCGGGAATTTTAGGGTCGCGCGAGGCGCTTAAAAAGCGATAATCTTCCAAGGAATTTGTTCGATAAAAGCGAAAGACCATGGCGACTCCGACTCTCAAGCAACTCGACGCGTTTTACTGGGCGGCGACCTGCGCCAACTTCTCGACCGCCGCGCAACGGCTCCATCTGTCGGTGTCGTCGTTGTCCAAGCGCATCAACGAACTCGAACAGGTGGTCGAGCGCACGCTGTTCGACCGCAGCGGCCATCGTGCCGTGCTGACCGACGACGGCGAGGCGTTGCTGCCCGCCGTGGTGCGGGTGCTCGAGTCCGTCGCCGCGTTGCAGGAATCCGTCGCGCGGGACGAAGGGTTGAGCGGCCGGCTGCGCTTCGGCGTCGGCGAGTTGTCGGCGCTCACGTGGCTGCCGCGCTTCGTCGCGGCGGTCCAGAAGCTGCATCCGAAGCTGGCGCTCGAGCCGTATGTCGACGTGGGCGCGGCGCTGGAGGAGAAAGTCGACGCCGGCGAGCTGGATTTCGCGGTGATCGCCGGCCGTTCGTCGCGCGGCAGCGTGATGTCGCAGCCGGTGGCGGAAGCGCGGTTCGCGTGGATGGCGGCCGAGACGCTGGTCGGCAGCGAACGCGATCTGACGCCGGCGCTGATCGCCCGTCATGCGCTGGTACTGCTGCCGTCCGGTTCGGGCGTGACGCGCATTCTCGACGACTGGCTGCTGGCATGCGGGATCAATCATGCGCGCCGGATCGCGTGCAACAACTGGAGCGCGGTGGCCGGGATGTTGAGTGAAGGCGTCGGCATCGGCTTCCTGCCGGTCGACTGGGCGCGTGCGCGCCTGGGCGGCGATCTCGTCGAACTGACGAGCGAGCCGCCGCTGACGCCGCTTCAGTATGCGTTCCAGTGGCGTCGCGGCGACGTGCGCGGGTTGATACCGTCGATGCTGTCGCTGGTGCGGCAGTATGCGGATTTCCGCTGATGCGCGATTGGCCGCCGCGCGTCACGCGCGGGCGGCCGGGAACGGGCGCGTGGCCGTCAGGCTTCGTCGATGCGCGAGACGCGCTTCGGGTCGGGCATCCACAGGTAGCAGAGCAACGACACGAGCACGCATCCCGACACGTAGTAGAAGAACCACGCTTCGTGTCCGATGCTCTTCATCCATAGCGCGACATACTCGGCCGTGCCGCCGAACAGCGAGACGGTGATCGCGTAAGGCAGCCCCACGCCCAGCGCACGCACGCCGACCGGGAACAGCTCGGCCTTGGCCACCGCGCTGACCGACGAATACAGGCTGACGATCAGCAGCGCGCCGATGATCAGCGCCAGCGCGCTGCCGGTCGTCTCGACCCCGCGCAGCGCCTGGAAAATCGGCACCGTGCACAGCGTGCCGAGGATGCCGAACGCGATCAGCAGCGGACGACGGCCGATGCGATCGGACAGGCTGCCGAAGATCGGCTGCATCGCGACGAACGCAAGCAGGCTGAGCACGGAGACCATCGACGCGTCGGCCTTGCTCATCCCCGCGCTGTTGACGAGGAACTTCTGCATGTACGTCGTGTACGCATAGAACGCCACCGTGCCGCCGAGCGTCAGGCCGGCGACGATCAGGCATTCGCGCTTGTGGCGAAACAGGTCGGCGAGCGACGCGTGGCGACGCTTGCTCTGGCGATGCTGCTCGAACGAGGCCGTTTCCTTCATGTTGCTGCGCAGGAAGATCGCGCTGCAGGCGAGCAGCGATCCGAGCAGGAACGGGATGCGCCATCCCCAGCTTTCGAGCTGCGCGGTGGTCAGGAAGAACTGCTGCAGCACCACGAGGACGCCCATCGCGAGCAACTGACCGAGCGACAGCGTCGCGAACAGGAAGCTCGAATAGAAACCGCGGCTGGAGGGGGCAGCCATTTCGCTCAGATAGGTCGCCGAACTGGCGTACTCGCCGCCGAGGCTCAGCCCTTGCAGCAGCCGCGCCATGACCAGCAGCACGGGCGCGGCGATGCCGATGGTGTCGTAGCCGGGTGTCAGCCCGATGATCAGCGAGCCGATGCACATGGCCAGCACCGACACGAGCAGCGCGGCCTTGCGCCCCTTGCGATCCGCGTACATGCCGACGAGCCACCCGCCGATCGGACGCATGATGAAACCGACGGCAAAGATGGCCGCCGTGTTCAGCAATTGCACGGTCAGGTTGCCGTTCGGAAAGAACGCCTTCGCGAAGTACAGCGAAAACGCCGAATAGACGTACCAGTCGTAATACTCGATGAGGTTGCCTACCGATCCGCTGAAGATGGACCGCAGGTTCGCGAGGGTTCCGGTCGGCCGGGAATCCGTGGCCGTTGCAAGAGGGCTGGCGCGCGACACGTAATGTCTCCGTTTCGAATGTGCTCGTTGTCCGTGCGAGCGCTGGCCGTGGGTGGGCCGCTCGCGATCGGGTCCGGCAAGGTTAGAAGAGACGGTGCGTTGTAGAAAGCGAAATAATGACAAGGAGCCTGTTCGCTTTCTGGAAACGTCGATCGGCGGGCTACCCTGCTCTCCCGCTGCCTTTCCGGAATCGGTCGCCGTTCGTCGATGCCCGGCCATCGATGTCGAATCGCCGGAAAGCCTTGTCCCGCGAGGCGCTACACGATCCGGATACATTGAAATACAAAATATCGCATGCGATTTAATCGAATCCGCTTGACGTGGGTGGCCGTCAGGCGGAAACTGCGTCGCATGCGATCGAATCGCATCTGAGACAAACCAACAGACGGAGCAAATGATGAGCAAGATCGACAAAGTGCTGTACACGGGCAAGACGCATACGACTTCCGGGGGCCGCGACGGCGCCGCGCGCAGTTCCGACGGCCGCCTCGACATCCAGTTGTCGTCGCCGGGCAGCGCCGGCACCGGCACCAACCCGGAGCAACTGTTCGCGGCCGGCTGGTCGGCCTGCTTCATCGGCGCGATGCAGCTTGCGGCGCGCGCCGCGAAGGTGACGCTGCCGGCCGATCTCGCGGTCGACGCCGAAGTGGATCTCGGCACGGCGGGTAACGCGTACTTCCTGCAGGCCCGGCTGAACGTGAGCGTGCCGGGGCTCGAGCGCGACGTCGCGCAACGCATCGTCGACGCTGCGCATCAGACCTGCCCGTATTCGAAGGCGACGCGCGGCAACATCGACGTCGACATCCGGATCGCCTGAGCGTTGCATCGGGCGGCCGAGCGCCGCCCTCCCGAATTCCCGATTCCTTTTCCATCGAGGTGAAAAAAATGAAAGTCCAACTGATCGCTGCCCTTCTCGTCGCTGTTTCGTCTGCCGTTGCCGCTCCGGCGTTTGCCAATGAAGCCACCGTGACGCGTGCGCAGGTACGCGCCGAACTCGCGCAGCTTCAACACGTCGGCTATCCGCTGAACCGCGCGACCGACGCGACCTACCCGAACGATCTGCAAGCCGCGCTGACGCAGATCCGCGCCGACGATGCCGTCGCGGCCAACGCACCGGCGGCCGGCTACGGCGGCAACGGCGACACCGCGACGCAATCCGGCCGCCGGCACGTCGCCAGCGTGGCCGAGCGCTCGGTGTACTTCGGTCACTGAGCGCCCGCACGGTACGTGAACCTGATTCCCTTTATCGCTGATTCCATTTTGTCGAGGTGCATGATGAAAACCCGCCTGATCGCTGCCCTTCTCGTTGCTGTTTCCGCTTCCGCCGCCGCACCGGCGTTCGCCGACGAAGCCGTCGTGTCCCGCGCCGAGGTACGCGCCGAGCTCGTCCAGTTGGCACAAGCCGGTTATCGGCCGGGCCGCGCGAACGATCCGCACTACCCGGACGATCTGCAGGCCGCATTGACGCGCATTCACGCGAGTCCCGCGGTGGCGGCCGATACGTCGGCATCCGGCTACGGCAGCGATGCCGCCGCTGTTACGCAGTCGGGCAGCCGGCCGGCGACGCGAATCGCCGAACGCTCGATCTACTTCGGTCATTGAACGAACGCGCGAACGACGCCGATAGTCGGCGTGTGGTGCGCAACTCCCGAATTCCCGAATCCTGTCGAGGTAAATGATGAAGACCCAACTGATTGCCACCGTTCTCGTTGCCGTGTCGGCCGCCGTCGCCGCGCCGGCTTTTGCGAGCGAAAGCACCGTCACGCGTGCGCAGGTGCGTGCGGAACTGGCCGCGCTGCAGCAAGCCGGCTACCAGCCGAATCGTCCCAACGATCCGAACTATCCGGACAATATCCAGGCGGCGCTGAACCGGATTCGCGACCACGGTGCCGTCGCGGCCGACACGCAGGCAGCCGGTTACGGCAGCGATGCCGGCGGCGCCACGCAGTCCGGCAGCCGCAACACGGTGCGCACCGCCGAGCGCTCGATCTATTTCGGCCATTGAGCGCGGTACGGCGAATTCACTCGCCGACCTCTGCCATATAAAGCGCATGCGATGTAATCGCGTGCGCTTTTTTATTGGTATTGTCCCGGACCGTATCGCCAGCGCTACCCGTTCGCCCTGTCCGGGATTATTCTGTGCGGCTCCCCATCTTCCACCAAGGAGCCGCCGATGCCGGACGCCATGACCGGAAACGCGACAGCCGATGCGCACGTGCTCGACCGGGTCGTCTGGCATGCGCTCACGGGCAGGCAGCGCCGCTTTGCGCTTGGCGAGGGGCGCGCGCGGCGGTTCCCGACGGCCATCGCGCCGTTTGCCGCGATCGACGACACGAGCCCGGCGTCGTTCGACGCGCTGTGCGAGCTGATCGCCGCACACGGGCCGGCGGCGCTCGTCACGCCGGACGAGATCGAGGCGCCGGCGAGCCTGTCGGCGATCCGGCGCGCGACGTTGCTTCAAATGACCTGGCAAGGAACCTTGGACGCGGCGCACGAAGCGGAACCCGTTCCGCTCGGCGCAGCCGACGTGCCGGACATGCTCGCGCTGACCGCCGCCGCGCAGCCGGGCCCGTTCGGCCCGCGCACGTTCGAGCTCGGCCACTACATCGGCGTGCGCAGCGAAGGCCGGCTGGCCGCGATGGCCGGCCAGCGGATGCAGGTCGAAGGGTATACCGAGATCAGCGCCGTCTGCGTGGACGCCGCGTTTCGGCGGCAAGGGCTGGCCGCGCGGTTGGTCCGGTCGTTGATCGCGACGATCGGCGCGCGTGCGGAGACGCCGTTCCTGCACGTCCTCACGACGAACCAGGTGGCGATCGAGCGCTATCTCGCGCTCGGTTTCGTCGTCCGTCGCGAGATGCACCTGCTGGTGCTGGGCGACGCGCACACGTGACAACGCGGCCGGCGCGATTCCCGCGCCGGCCGTTGGCCGGGCCTGAGCGTTCTTATGCTTCGGTCGACCGGATCAGGTTGCCGCGCAACGTGACGATCGCTTTCTGCACTTTCGCGAATTCGTCCGGCTTCAGCCCGGTGGCTTCGACGAGGTTCATGTCGAGCCCCTTCTCGCGCACGCGGCGGCCGCTTTTCGTCAGGCTGACGAGCACCTGGCGTTCGTCGGACGGATCACGGTGCCGCTCCAGGTAGCCCATTGCCTCGAGCTTCTTCAGGATCGGCGTCAGCGTGTTGGATTCGAGGAACAGCTTCTCGCCGAGCTGGCCGACGGTCTGGTTGTCCTGCTCCCACAGCGCAATGATCGTGATGTACTGCGTATACGTGAGGCCGAGCTCGTCGAGGATCGGCTTGTACGCCTTGCCGAACGCCAGGTTCGCCGAGTAGATCGCAAAGCACAGGAACTCGGACAGCTTCGGCGCGGCGGGCGACGGGGTTTCGGTCGGTTTCATGGACTTCCTCCAGCGACGCGAACGGTCGCAGACAACCGCATTATATATCGCATGCGATCTTATCGGAAGCATGATAATCGGTCTCGATCGGCTGACGCGCGCCGCGCTCGCTCAGCCCGGCTCGCGGCGCTTGTGGGTTGGCTGACGGCTGACCGACAGCAACGTGCACTGCACCGGATGCGCGATTTCGGTCGCGAGCCCGCCCGCGGCAAACAGCAGGATCATCAGCCAGCGTTTCATGCGTCCTCCACGACCGAGAGGCTTGCCCCATCGGCGATCGTCGCGTCGAGCGCATAGGGATCGACGCCGTCGAGGCAGCCGAGATTGACGCGCCAGCATGCCGGGTCCTTGCGGGTCTGGTGGAACGGATAGACGCCGCACCGGCTGCAGAAATAGTGACGGGCCGTGTGCGTGTTGAACTGATAGCAGGTCAGCGCGCCCTCGCCTTCGACGATCGTCAGGTTGGCGGCGGCGAACATCGGGCTCATCAGCGCGCCGCGCCGGCGGCACAGGCTGCAGTTGCAGCGGACGGCCGGCGCAATGGCCGCCGTGACTTCGAACTTGACGGCCCCGCAATGGCAGGACCCTTTGAACCAGGTGGCAGACATGACGGGCTCCGAAAGAGGTCATGCCTGCTTTATAGCGAAGCCGCGCGCGGGCGTTGTATCGCACTGTATCCGCGCGCGGCGCGGATACAGAACATTGCACATCCGCGGCAGGCGATCAGTCCAGCACGTGCTGCATCCGCTCGATTGCCGCCCGCGTTTCGCGTTCGAGCGCCGCGAACAGCTCGGCCGCCGGCAGCGCGCGGACCAGCGGCGCCGCCTGCCCCGCCCATTGCGCGCCGTAACCGAATTCGCCCTGCGCTTTCGCGGCCGCATGCAGCGCCTTGCCCGCATCGTAGGCGATCGGATACGCAGGCGTGGCCGGGGCGCGCGGGTCGTCGCCGAGCGCGGTCAGCCGGTTCGCGATGCCGCGCGCGACGCGGCCCGAGATCGCGTGCGTGAACGTGGTGCGGTGCGCCGCCTCGCCGAGGATCGCGCGGCGGTAGCCGTCGTCGATCGACGTCTCCGGGCACGCGACGAACGCGGTGCCGAGCTGCGCGGCCTGCGCGCCGAGCGCGAGCGCGGCGGCAATGCCCGCGCCGTCCATGATGCCGCCGGCGGCGATCACCGGCAGCGCGCATTCGCGCACGATCAGGCGCGTCAGCGCGAATGTGCCGAGGCGATCGTCGTGCGCGGTCGAGTCGAACACGCCGCGATGCCCGCCGGCCTCGATGCCCTGTGCGACGATCGCGTCGATGCCGGCGGCGGCAACTTGGCGGGCTTCGTCGAGATTCGTCGCCGTGGCGAACAGCGTGATGCCCGCGCGCTTGAGCGCGGCGATCACGTCAGCGGACGGCAACCCGAAATGGAAGCTGACGACCGCCGGCTTTTCCTCGACGAGCATCGCCTGCATCGCGTGGTCCGCGACGAAGCTCGTGTAGATCTCCGACAGCGATGCAGGCGGCGTCGCGCCATACGCGCGGAACGCGGGGGCGAGCCAGTCGAGCCACGCGCGCTCGACGGCCGCGTCGGCTTGCGCCGGACGGTGGCAGAACACGTTGATGTTGAACGGCCGGTCGGTGAGCGCGCGCGTGTCGCGGATCATCTTGCGTGCGCCGTCGGAATCGGTTGCGCCGACGCCGAGCGAGCCGAGCCCGCCCGCGTTCGAGACGGCGGCGGCCAGCGCCGGCGTGCTGACGCCGGCCATCGGCGCCTGCACGATCGGCGCGCGGATGCCGAGCGTGCGCAACAGGGTTGCCCGGCGGTCGGTCGGTTGATGCATGGTGCTGGTCTCCTGGTGGCAGCCGATATGCCGGCCGCACGTATCGCATTGCCGGTTTCATCCCTAGAATAGCGGACGGCGAAACCGCGTCCAAGGCCGTCACCGTGCAGCGTTCGTCGAACGCTTCACCCGACATTCATGCGGTTTGGCCGAATAACGAACAACACCATTACACCATCCATGAAAAGAAGAACATTTCTCGCGCTGCCCGCCGTGGCGGCGTCCGGCATGCTGGCCGGCTGTTCCAGCGCCGACCTGGGGCCCGTCACCCATCGCCTGATGAAGGACCCTGAATACCGGGAAACGCTCTCGGCGTTCCTGATCAGCGCGGACGGGAAAAAGCTCGTCGTGATCGGCAAGCAGTATCACTACATTTTCGATGTGCCGCCGGCCCTCGCCATCAACCTCACGGCACCCTACCGTCCCAAGTTGTATACCGACTTCGACGATTTCGAGACGCACGGCGATACGATCTCCGGGCGTTACGTGCTGCGGCTTGCGCGCGAGGATGCGCCTCCCGGCTCCGAGCTTCGCGAGCGTGCGCTCGCGGACGGTTTCAAGGACCAGCGCCACCAGCTGACGGAGAGCGGTACGATCAGCGGCAAGCGCTACCAGCCGAACGACGTCACGCCGTCGTCGCTCCCGCAGGCGTTCAATCACGAGTATGACGTCAAGGTCATCGAGCGGCCATCGGTACTCGGCAAGGGCGCCAAGCTCGCCCTGTCGCCGATCACGATGGCGGCGGACGGCGCGCTGGGCCTGCTTGGCCTCGCACTGTTCCCGATTGCGTTGACGGCCTTCATCGTCATCGCGAGCTGAGGGGAATCCACGATGACATCCCCTGCACGACAACTGCTCCGGATCGGCTGCGCGGCCGCTTGCCTGGCATTCGCGCAACACGCCGTGGCCGACGACGACTGGGACGCCGCCCGCCAGGTGCGCACTTCCTGGGTATTCGCGTCGATGAAGGAAAGCGACGTGCGGCCGACGCTCGATCGCGCGCTGAAGGACCAGCTGCGCTGGGCCCGTCTGCCCGGCAACGCGCCCGATGACGGCGCGTTCCGCTGCACGAAGCTCGCGGTGCCGCCGCCGTCGGCCGCTGCGCAGGCGGCGTTCGACGCGGCGCCGTCGTCGCGCGGTCGCGATGCCGACAAAGCGTACGCGAAAGCCGCGTCGCTCGGCGCGTGGCGCGCGGCGGCGCGACTCGTCAACAGTTCGCTAGAGGACGAGGATTGGGAAGGCGCGCAGCCGGCGGTCGCGTGGCTGCTCGCGCATCATGTACCGGCCGGATACAACAAGCTCGCGGACGTGATGCAGGCGATGTCGGGCTACGACGGCGAAACGCCCGGCGAACGCGTGAGAGGGATGATCGCGTCGTTGCGCTGGCGCGCGGCGCGTGAAGGCGATCCGGTCGCGCAGATGGAGATGGCCGATCTGTTCGAGAAGCTCGGCGACAGCGAGCGCGTGGCCGCGCTGCGCGCGTGCGCGACGCAGCAGAATCCGGAACTGAAATGAGGTGCGCCGCCGGTACGCCGCGGTGACAGGCGGCGTACGGGCGTGCACGACGACATCGCCCGTCAGACTTCGTAGCGTACCGCATGCGCTTCGGTCGGCAGCGGCAGATCCCAGCGCAGCAGCATCGCCTCGAGCGCCCGGTTCGTCAGCGACGTGTCGCGCCGCGCATTGCGGCGCAACAGTTCCGCGCGCGGCCGTTCGAGGTACACGAGCGTCACGTCGGCGCCGTACGCATACAGCAGGTCGAGCGTCTTCTTGCGCATCAGCGGCGACAGGTTCGTCGCATTCCACACGAACGGCCGCCGGTCGCGCAACATCGCCTTCGCGGCATCGACCGCATGGTGCGCGACCGCGCCCTCGTTGCGACCGTGACGCAGCCCCAACGCATCGCGCGCATCGTCGAACGACACGACCGGCAGATCCGGATGATGCCGCGCGACCCACGTGTTCTTGCCCGATGCCGGCAGGCCCGCCATCACGACGACCGGCGAGCCCGGCGTGCGAAACAGCGGATAGTCGGGATGCACGTCCGCGCCGCGGAAGTAGCTGAGTGCGGTATGCGCGTCGGCGAATGCACGCGGCTGGCCGTAACAGCCGTCCTCCCGCGCCAGTTCGCGCCACAGCTCGATATTGTCGAGCACACGCTGCGTGTCGTTGCAGATGCGCCCGCGAATGTCGGCTTCGGCGAGCAGGCACAACAGCGGCAGGCTGACCTGCCACGACAGCTCGCGCGCGATGAACTCGGGCGTGCCGCGGCGCGAGCCGCTCATCGCGAAGAACGGCACCTGGTGCACGGCGATCATCCGGCAGATGGCCTCGCGCACCGCGAACGGCACGCCGGCATCCCACAGCGCGATACGCGCGTCGATCGCCCCTTTGCGCGAGTGGCCGGGATGACCGATCGCACCGGTGACGGGATCGACGGCCGTCGTGCTCGACTTGGCGATGTCGTGCAGCAGCGCGGCCAGGAACACGATTTCCTGATCGGCGCGCGACGCCGTCCGATAACCGGGCAGCGCGAGCAATGCATCGATCACCATCATCGTATGCGTCCACACGTCGCCTTCGCCGTGATGCGCGGGCTCCTGCGGGGTGGTTTTCGCGTGTTCCAGCGCGGGGAACGCCGCGAGGCATGCGCGATAGTCCGGCTGCTGGCCGGGCGCAGGCACGAGCGCCTGCAGATGTTCGTACTTCATGATCGAGACTCCTGTCGAAGCGGCAGGCGGCCGCTTCGCATTCATTGGTTCGGATGCGCTGCCGGGCTCGGCCCCCACGTCACCGTCGGACGCGGTGCATACAGGTCGACACCCGGCGCGAGCAGGTTCGGGATGAACGGCTGCTCCGAGTGATGGCGCGCGGAATCGAGAATCGCCTGCACGAAATCGTGGCGCACCCACTTCAGGCGCGCGGTCGTCGTGTCGTCGGTCTCGATCTTCACGTAGAGCCCTTCGGACTGCTCCGACTTGTCGCACTGCTGCCACGCGCGCGCGAGGTCGAGCCCCTGCCGTCGCACGGTGTGCTCGAACGCGCGACGCCAGTCCGGCGTTTTTGCGAGCGACGGGCCGAGCAGCGCCTTGAGGTCCGCGAGCCGCGCCGGCGCCACGCCCTCGTACAGCACGGGCACCGACAGTACGGGGCCGTCGGCGAGCAGCGCGCGCCGCGCAGGCGTCGACAGGAAGCGGCCGGTCGCACGGTCGAACACGTCGAATTCGAAAAAATGATGCGGCAACGCGTCGTAGAACACCGCGTGCTTCTTGCTCATCGTCTCGCCGTACATCACGTAGCGATCGCCGAGGCGCTCGAGCAGCCAGCCGGCATGGGCCGCCGCCCACGTCTTCACGAAGCCGAACTGCCGCTCGCGGCCGCCGCCGGCCAGATAGTGGCCGCGCGACTGCAACAGCAGTTCGCCTGCCGGACTGAAGCTGATGCCCGTGTTCGCACCGTCGAGCTTTTCCTCGACGACGAGGTGCGCGCCCGCGAGGGTGCGATAGGGAACGTGGTCGTGACCTTCGTCGCCGTCCTGCAGGCGCGAACCTTCAAGGTGCGGCGTGCGCGGGTAGCGTGCAAGGTCGAGCGATTGCGCGTAGGCGCGAAAATCCAGCGTCATGGTCTTTCTCCGGAAACAGGGGAAAAAGCCGACGACGTGAACGAACGGACAGGAGTGCGTTGCGGTGTCAGTGCGAGTCCGGCAGCGGCCCTGCGATCACCGTTCCGGCGCGATGGCGCGAGCGGAACCGGGCAGGACGACGCGGCCGGGATGGCAGTCGTCGGCGTATCAGGCGAAGGGACGAATGATTGCGGGCACTTGGATCACCGATTCGATGAGGGTTCAGGGATGAAGCAGGCGGATGCTACGAAACGGTTCCGGCGGTGTCAAGCACGACCGGACGAGTTCGTTACGGCCTTTCGAACGCGTTGAGCGCCTGCTGCGACGCGCCGCACGCGTGATCGATGCATGAATGATCCGGAATCCTATGTGTATGTTTTTCGCCACATCGGGTGCCGAAGCGATCGCCGGCATCGTGCCGTTCGCTTGCTGCGTCGGTTGCGTGGCCGTCGGCGGCGGTTGCGCCGGCGGCCACGCAACCGACGTCATGGTTTTCCCGGCCCGCAGGATGGCGCGGGGGCCCATCGTTTTCGATACGCCCCCGCCCGCCACGCAGGCTGCAACGGCCTGCCGGGCGAATACGGGCTGCCGCGGGCGCCCGACCCTTTCTGCTCAGGAAAGGACGCTTGAAACATCCGCAATTATCACGTGCCGCCGATTTGCCCACCATGTGTCGGACGATCGGCGCAGCCGGCATGACCGGCGCTTGCACGAGTCCGGCGATGCGTGCCGTCGCGTCGCGCGGCCGGCGCGTGACGCCGGTCGCGAACGGCCGGGCCCCGCGCCCCGGCATATCGATAATCAGGAGACACGATGAACAGCCAATCCCTCGACCTCGGCGGCCATGCCGGCGGACCTGAATCCGCGCGGCCGCCGGCCGCTTCAGCAGGCGCCGGCGCCGATGCAGCGGCCCTTCCCGGCCGCCGCGTCACGCTCGGCGATTTCATGGACGATCTGCCGGTCGGTGCGCTGCACCGGTTCGTCGTCTGGGTGATCGGCATCGGGCTGTTCTTCGACATGTACGAGATCTTTCTCGTCAGTACGATCGGCTCCGCGTTGCAGCACGAATACGGGCTGAGCCGGCAAAGCGCCGATTTCAAGCTATTGCTGGCGTCCGCGTTCATCGGCATGTTCGTCGGCGCGATGTGCCTCGGCAGCCTGGCCGACCGTATCGGCCGGCGCAAGGCGTTCCTGCTCACGCTCGGGTGGTACAGCGCGTTCTCGCTGGTCGGTGCGTTTTCGGTGAACGCCGACATGCTCGTCGCGTGCCGGTTCCTGACGGGCATCGGCGTCGGCGCGATCTATCCGGTCGCCGACAGCTTCCTGTCCGAAATCCTGCCGAAGGACAAGCGCGGGCGGCTCGCGGCGTGGGCCTACACGACTTCGTATGTCGCGGTGCCGCTCGTCGGCTTTCTCGCGCTGTGGCTGAACCCGCTGCAGGTGGCCGGCGTCGCCGGGTGGCGCATCATCCTCGCGATCGGCAGCCTCGGCGCCGTGTACGTGCTGTTCATCCAGCACCGGTTGCCGGAAAGCCCGCGCTGGCTGCTCGCGCAAGGCCGCACGGCCGACGCGCACGCGGCGCTGCGGCGTTTCGCGGATAGCGCCGGCGTGCGCGTGCCCGAACACTTCGCGGCACCGGTCGAGCCGCAGCGGCCGCTCGGGCTCGGCGAGCGCATCGCGCTGCTGCGCCGCCAACCGTACGGCGCGCGCTACGTGATGCTGGCGATCTTTCACCTGCTCCAGGGCTTCGGCTATTACGGATTCGGTACGCTGGCCGGCACGGTCGTGAAAAGCCGCGGTTTCGACGTGACGGACAGCACGCTGTTCATCGCGCTGTCGTTCATCGGTTACCCGATCGGTTCGCTGCTGTCGATTCCGCTGCTCAACTGGATCGAGCGCCGCACGCTCGTGATCGTGTCGATCCTGTCGATCGCGGTGTTCGGGCTGTGCTTCGCGTATTCGGGCAATACCGTGCTGATCGTCGGCTTCGGATTCCTGACGACGTGCGCGTCGAACGTGTTCAGCAACGCGTATCACGTGTACCAGGCCGAGATCTTCCCGGCGCGCGTGCGCTCGACGGCGATCGGCAGTACCTATGCGCTGTCGCGCATCGTCAGCGGCGCGCTGCCGTTCGTGCTGCTGCCGGTGCTCGGCCACTACGGCGCGGGCGCGATGTTCGGCGTGATCTCGGTCGCGCTCGGCATCGTCGCCGTCACGCTGCGCGTGCTCGGACCGCTGACCACGCGGCGCAGCCAGGACGACATCAATCCGGTTTGACTGCGATGTGGGGTATGGGAAGATGGCGCTCCTGAATGAGCGAGCCGGCGACGCCACGGCTACCGGCGGAACAAGAGGCCCAGCATAAGGACCGTACAGAACACCAGCCCCACCCCCCCCCTGGAATCGGGTGATTCGAACCATCGTGGCCGACATGATGTCTTCCGGAGACATGTTGTAAAAGAATTTGTACGACCATCGCCAGGCCTTCGATCTGCAATAGAAAGCCAATATCCGTTCCGGACGAAATGCCATGATTGCGGATATCCCGATGCCATAAGTTAAGCAGGCAAAGGCGATAATGATGCGGTAGCTCGATTCGTTCATTGGGCGGCCCCAGAACAACCTTTCGAGGAAATGAGCAGAACGTCTGAAACAGGCTCGAACGCGAACCGATGATCGCGTTCCCGGGCGCCCGCACCGAACCGTTTTAACCGCGGGCAGCTCCGCTTCACCGCGCCGACATGAAATCGAACAGCTTCGCGACGTCGGTCGTCAGCACGGTGCCGGCTTTCACGCCGACCCACAGCGTGCGCGTAGCCCACGCGTCGTCGAGCTTCACGACACCGAGCCGCGCCGCGCGTTCGCCGGTCACCGCATCGCGCGGCAACACGCCGATGCCGAGCCCCGCCTCGATCATCCGGCTCACGCCGTCGAAATTCGATACCTGGATCCGCAGCTTCAGCGAGCGCTCGGCCGCGAACGCGGCGTCGGTCATGCGCGCGAGCAGCGAGCTGCCGTCGCTCAAGCCCACGTAGTCCTCGTCGAGCGTATCCGCGAAGCGGATGCCGTCGCGCGCGGCGAACCGGTGTGTGCGCGGCACGAGCAGCACGAGCTCGTCGCGCCGGTAGAGCCGCCGTTCGATGCCGGGCGCCGGCACGTTGTCCGCGAATACGCCGAGATCGGCCTTGCCCGACGCGAGCGCGTCGACGATCTCGTGGCTCAGCCGTTCCTCGAGGCTGACCTTGATGCCGGGGTTGTCGGTGAGGAACGCGGCGAGATCGGCGGGCAGGAACTGGACGATCGCGGACGTGTTGGTCCAGACGTGGATATGGCCGCGCACGCCGGCGACGTAGTCGCTCATCTCGTGCGCCATCCGGTTGACCTGCTCGATCACCTTCGCCGCATGATCGAGCAGCGCGCGGCCCGCGGGCGTCAGCTCGACGCCGCGCGCATGCCGGACGAACAGCGCGCTGCCGGTCACGCTTTCGAGTTCGGCGATGCGCTTGCTGACCGCGGACAGCGTGAGCTGGCCGTGTTCGGCCGCCTTCGTCAGGCTGCCGTGCTCGGCGACGAGCGCGAACACGCGCAGCGACTGCAGATCGAAATGAAGCGGGTTCACCATGTCGTGGAATCCTGGAAGGCCGTGCGCGGGACGCCGTCATCGCGCCGGCCTGACACCGATCATACGCCCGGCCGTGCGCATGCGATACGGCGCGGCTAACGCGGCGCGATGGCGTGCAATGCGGCGAGCATCGCGCCGTCGGGTGTCGCGAGATCGTCGAGCACCGCGAAGTGCTGCATGCCGGGCAGCCACGTGCGGGCGATCCGCTCGCCGGCGGCTTCGCACGCCGTCGCGTATTCGTCTGCCTGCCGGACGAGTTCGGGCAGTTCGGCCTCGCCCACCGCCACGACGGTCGGGGCGCCGGGCCCGATGTGATGCAGCGGACTGTATGCGTCGACTTCGTGCGCGGTGAGTTGCAGCTTGTCGTTCAGGCAGCACCGTGCGATCGGTTCGAGATCGACGAGCGGGCTGATCGCAAGCGCCGACGCCACGGCCGGGTGCGCGCGATGCATCGCCGTCAGATGGCCGCCCGCCGAATGGCCGCTCAGATGGATCGGCCGCCCCGCGATGCCGAGGCCGTCGCGGTCGGCCGCGAGATGGTCGAGCAGCGCGCCGATCTCGCCGACGATATCGGTCATCGTCGCGACCGGCGCGAGCGTGTATTCGGCGAGCACGACGTCGTAGCCGCGCGCGAGCGGCCCGCTCGCCGCATACGCGAAATCCTCTTTCGTGCAGTGCTGCCAGTAGCCGCCGTGGATGAACACGAACAGCGGCGCATCGGGCTGCCCGCACGGCAGCCAGTCGAAACGCTGCGCGGGTCGCGCGCCGTAACGCAGGTCGCGGCGGCCGGGCGTCGCTGCGTACAGCGCCGCGCTGCGCGCCTGGCATGACGCGAGCAATGCGGGGAAATCGGGAACGGCCTTCGTGTTCAGGTACGCGGCGTCGAGCGCCGCGCGGTCCATGCCGCGATAGAGGATCGTCATTCGGGAAGCGCCTGGATCGGGTTGCGGAAGCGCGCGGCACGGTCGTCCCGAGCACGCGGCGAAGGCGGCGGCCTGGCCGACGCCGTTGCACCATTATCCGCAGCGCGGCCGCGCGCGGCTATCCGGAATCGGCGGGCGCGGCGCGTGCCTGTCCGCTTTCGGCGAACGAATATGGCGGCGTGCGCGCAACCGCATGCGACGGGTCAGATCGGCTCGGAGATTTCGATCAGGTTCAGGTCGGGATCGCGCACGTAGATCGAACGGATCTTCTGCGTCGCGCCCGTGCGTTCGACGGGCCCTTCGACGATCGGCCAGCCGACGCGCCGCAGGTGCGCGATCACGTCGTCGAGCGGCACCGACGCGATGAAGCACAGATCGCGCGCGCCGGGCACCGGCACATGCGCTTTCGGCTCGAACTCCGCGCCGCGCACGTGCAGGTTGATCTTCTGGTTGCCGAACCGGAACGCGAGCCGGCCCGCGCCGAAGGTTTCGAGTTGCATCTGCAGCACCTCGGTGTAGAAATGCCGGGTCCGTTCCGGATCGACGCAGGTCAGCACGAGATGATCGAGGTGGTCAATCAGCGCCATGGAATTCGCTCCTGTTCCTGTGGTGGTTCACGATTCACGAGAAAGCGCGTTGCGCGGGCATGTCGCCGGCGTCGGCGCACGGCGGCGGATGAAGGTCCGAGCGGCGGCCGGCCTTCAGGATCTGGCTCGGCACGTCGTGCCCGATCAGCGCGGGCAGCCGTGCCGACGCGGCGAGCACGGCCGCGAGGTCGATGCCCGTATCGTAGCCGTCGAGCTCGAGCATGTGCACCAGTTCCTCGGTGCACGCGTTGCCGGTCGCACCCGGCGCGTACGGGCAGCCGCCGAGCCCGCCGAGCGACGCGTCGAAGCGGTCGATGCCGGCGTCGAGCGCCGCCAGCGTGTTCGCGAGCGCCATCCCGCGCGTGTTGTGGAAGTGCAGCGTGAGCTGCAGCGCGCCGAAGCGCTCGCGTGCGCGGCGGGACAAATCGCGCACCTGCGACGGGAACGCCATGCCGGTCGTGTCGCACAGCGTGAAGCCGTGCACGCCGAGCTCCGCGAAGCGCTGCATCCACGCGAGCACCGTTTCGGCCGGCACGTCGCCTTCCATCGGGCAGCCCATCGCGGTCGACAGCGACACGTTGATCGCGACACCCGTGCCGCGCACGGCGTCGATCACGTCGCGCAATTGCGCGAACGACTGCTCGCGCGTCATCCGCAGGTTCGCGCGGTTGTGGCTCTCGCTCATCGACATCACGAGGTTCACCTCGTCGACACCGCACGACAGCGCGCGCTCGGCGCCGCGCACGTTCGGCACGAGCACCGTATAGACGACGCCCGGTGCGCGCGCGATGCCATGCATCACGGCTTCCGCGTCGCGCAGCGCGGGAATCGCCTTCGGCGACGTGAACGACGTGACCTCGATCTTCGCGTAGCCGCATGCGCTCAGCGCGTCGACGAGCGCGATCTTGTCGTCGGTGTCGACGAATGCCGCTTCGTTCTGGAAACCGTCGCGGGTCGCGACTTCGTGGAGATGGAGTCGGTGCGGATGCAGGTTCATGTCTTCGTTCCGGTGGCCGTTTCAGATCACGCCGCGCGTGCGCCAGTCGTCGCGCGTCGCCGCGTCGATGCCGAGCGATTCGAGTACCGCGTCGGTATCCGCGCCGAGCGCGGGCGCCGGCCGCTCGATGCGTCCGGGCGTCGCGTCGAGTTTCGGCACGATGCCCGGCACGAGCACCGGCGTGCCGTCGGGCAGCGCGGCGTCGACGATCATGTCGCGCGCGCGGTAGTGCGGATCGGCCGCGATGTCGGCCACGTCGTAGATGCGTCCGGACGGAATGCGCGCGTCGTTCAGCGCGGCGAGCACGTCGTCGAGGTCGTGGCGGGCGCTCCACTCCCCGATCGCCGCATCGATGCGCGCCACCTGCGCGACGCGTCCGTCGTTGTGCGCGAGCGCCGGATCGTGGCCGAGATCGGGGCGGCCGATCAGTTCCATCAGGCGCCGGAAGATGCTGTCGCCGTTGCCGGCGATCAGCGCGTACTTGCCATCGCGGCAACGGTACGCGTTGGTCGGCGCGATGCCGGGCAGGCTGCTGCCGGCCGGCTCGCGCACCGCGCCGAACGCCGCATATTCGGGCAGCAGGCTTTCCATCAGGTTGAACACCGATTCGTACAGCGCGACGTCGACGACCTGCCCCTTGCCGCCCTGCTGCTCGCGATGGCGCAACGCGAGCAGCACGCCGATCACGCCGTGCAGTGCCGACAGCGAATCACCGAGCGAGATGCCGACGCGCACCGGCGTGCGGCCCGGCTCGCCGGTCAGGTGGCGCAGCCCGCCCATCGCCTCGGCGATCACGCCGAAGCCGGGGCGGTCGCGATACGGGCCCGTCTGCCCGAAGCCCGACACGCGCAGCATCACGAGCCCCGGGTTGATCGCGGACAGCGCGTCCCAGCCGAGCCCCCAGCCTTCGAGCGTGCCGGGCCGGAAGTTTTCGATCAGCACGTCGGTGTCGGCGACGAGGCGGCGCACGACGTCCTGCCCTTCGGGCGTGCGCAGGTCGAGCGTGAGCGAGGTTTTGTTGCGCGACTGCGCGGCCCACCAGACCGACGTGCCGTCGTGCAGCAGCCGCCATTTGCGCAGCGGATCGCCGACGCCGGGCGGCTCGACCTTGATGACGTCCGCGCCGAATTCGGCGAGCATCCGGCCCGCGAACGGCCCGGCGATCAGTTGGCCAAGCTCCAGCACGCGGATGCCGTCCAGGGGGCGTGTCATGACTGTCTCCGATGAAATCGTGTTGTCGATGACGGCGATCATGACCGCGTTCGCGCCCGGCGAAAATCGATCGATGGTCAACCCGCCTTTCCGAAACGGAAAGGTGCGCGTTGGCGCGAGCACGGCGGCGGCCATGTGCGAGGCATCCGCCTTTCCTGGCGGGAAAGCGCGCTCGCGCAACGGTCAAACGACGGCGCGCGCGCCGCCGGCACAATCGATGCCGTTCCGCGCCACCGGCGCCTGCCAGCGAGACCCGCCATGTTTTCCGTTTCTTCTCCCGCGAAGATCGTGTTCCTCGACCGCGCGACGCTGTCGCCGCAGACGGTGCTGAAGCCGTTTCCGTTTCCGCACGCATGGCAGACGTTCGACCGGACGGCCGCGCACGAAGTCGCGGCGCGCATCCGCGACGCGGACATCGTCGTGACCAACAAGGTACGGCTCGACGCGACGGCCCTCGCCGGCGCGCGGCAGTTGCGGATGATCGCGATCGCGGCGACCGGCACCGACATCGTCGATCTCGATACGTGTGCGTCGCGCGGGATCGTCGTGAGCCATATTCGCGGCTATGCGGTGCGCACGGTGCCCGAGCACACGTTCGCGCTGATCTTCGCGCTGCGCCGCAGCCTCGTCGCTTACCGCGACGCGGTGCGCGCCGGGCGCTGGCTCGACAGCGGACAGTTCTGCTTCTTCGATCATCCGATTCGCGACCTGGCCGGGTCGACGCTCGGGATCGTCGGCGACGGCGTACTCGGGCGAGCGGTGGCCGCCATCGCGCGTGCGCTCGACATGCGGGTGCTGTTCGCGGCGCACGGCGACGCAGCGGGTGACGGTCACGTACCGCTCGACACGCTGCTGCGCGACAGCGACGTGATCACGCTGCACTGCCCGCTCACGCCCGCGACGCGGCACCTGATCGACGCGCACGCATTCGCGCGGATGGCGCGCCGGCCGCTGCTGATCAATACCGCGCGCGGCGGGCTCGTGGACGAAAGCGCGCTCGTCGACGCATTGCAGTCGGGGCAGATCGCGGGCGCGGGGTTCGACGTGGTCACGCAGGAGCCGCTGCCGGCCGCGCATCCGTTTCACGCGATCCTGTCGCATCCGGCGTTCATCCTGACGCCGCACGTCGCGTGGGCGAGCGACGAGGCGATGCAGGCGCTGGCCGATCAGCTGGTCGACAACGTCGCCGCGTTCGTCGACGGCGAGCCGCGGCACGTCGTGTGACACGTACAAACGGAACGGCCCCGCTCGATTGCTCGAAGCGGGGCCGACAGGATGCAGGGGTGCTCACGCCAGCGACCCGGCACGTAACGGGTTCGTGCATTCGCGCTGTCTTGCTGCGGGTTTCCGAATACGTGACGAGACGACTTCAGGGTATTCAGACCGGCAGTGATGTCGCGCAGGTCCGAAAAGCGGAAAGCCCGCTCAGTAAGCGGACATCTCGACGCAGGGATCGACCTTGGACGGCGAGCAGATGACCGAGTACTTCGCGCTCTCGCGCATCAGCGCTTCGCCTTCGTGCAGCGCGGTCTTGATCTCGGGGTGACGCTCGTACGCAAGGAAGGCCGAGCACACGACGGCGGACATCACGACGAGGGAAAACACAAATTTTTCAAGGGTTTGGAAACGTTCAGGCATGGTGTGGACCTTTCTCTCAGCCCATAATTATACCTTGAGATAAGGGTTTTCCCTATAACCCTGCCCGCATACCGAGGATGCGTTCAAACGAGATGGAACCGAAGATTGCGCCCTTTTTTCAGGGCATGCGGCCGGGGCGGCCGGGGCGGCCGGCAAGGCCGAGGCGGGCTGGCTCGAGGACGAGAAAGCGGCTTGCCGCCGGCGCGTTACCGGCCCGCTGCGTCACGTCACTCCGACGCCGACGCACCGCTCGCCGCGTTGCCGGGCCACGCCTTGCCGATATGGTCGATCAGCGACTTCGCGGTACCCGTCACGAGCGCCGCGTCGACGCCCGACGTCTGCCACGAACCGTCGGCCGCCTTCACGAAGGTCAGGTTCGCGCGCGACGGCGAGTAATCGGCGTTGCGCCACGTGACCACGACGTCGCACGAATACGTGCGATCGCCGAGCTTCTTGCAGTCGCCGTCGGGTTTCGCCGACACGACGTCGGCCGATACGGGCAGCGGCTGGCCGAACAGCGCGTTCAGGCCGCCGTGGTTTTCCGCTTCGAGCGCGCGGCGCACGGCGGCGTCGACGTCGCTCGATCCGGGGCCGTCGTGAAGCAGGTTACAGGCGGCCAGCAGCGTCGAGGCGCCGGCGAGTGTCAGCAGCGTATGAAACTTCATGGATATCCGTCGATCGGGTGAACGCCGCGTAGTCTGCAACGTCCCCGGGTCGTGCGCGGTATCCATTTGTAACCAATTGCACGCTGCCCGGCGGCCCGGCGCGATCGTGCGACGCCCTCACCTACTGCCGCTCCTGCTTCACGCGGCTCACGAGTTGCGTCGGACTGACGAACTGCAGCGCGATCACGACCCATACGAGCGTGATGGCCATGTAGATCATCGCCATCGCGTCGATCGACTGCGGCGCGCGCACGCCGGTCGAGAACACCGCGTAATACAGCGCGACGACGAGCGTCTGCGTGCTCGGGCCCGCGGTGAAGAACGTCAGCTCGAACATCCCGATCGTGCGCACCAGCACGAGCAGCCCGGCCGCGAGCATGCCGGGCACCAGCAGCGGCAGCAGCACGTAGCGGAAATAGCGCCACGTGTTCGCGCCGAAGATGCGCGCGGCGGCTTCGAGGTTCGGATCGATCTGCTCGATGAACGGCGTCATCACGAGGATCACGAACGGCAGCGCCGGCACCAGGTTCGCGAGGATCACGCCTGGCAGCGTGCCCGCGAGTCCGATCTTGTACATCACGGTCGCCATCGGAATCCCGTACGTGACGGGCGGCACCATCAGCGGCAGCAGGAACACCAGCAGCGCGAAGCGCTTGCCGCGGAACTGCACGCGCGCGAGCGCATACGCGGCCGGCACGCCGAGCGCGATCGACAGCAGCACGACCGCGCCGACGACCTCGACGGTCACCCACAGCACGCTCGCGAGCTGGAAGTCTTCCCACGCCTTCGCATACCAGCGCAGCGTGAAGCCCTGCGGCAACGGCGTGCCGAACCAGCGCGTCGCGACCGAGTTCACCGCGACGGTCGCGATCAGCAGCATCACGTTCAGCAGGAAGAACGCCATCAGCCCCCAGACGAGCGCCCTCCATGCGCGGCCGGCGAGGTGGTTGTTCATCCGCTGCGGTTTTCCGGTGTCGACGGGCCGCGCGTCGGGCGCATCGTGTTTCGGCGGCCACGTGCGAGCGGCATGATTGTCGGTCGCCATCAGCCCTTGCCTCCCGTCACCGCGCCCGTATAGAAGAAGCGGCGCGCGCCGAGCATCGACGCGACCACCAGCAACTGCACGAAACCCATCACGATCGCGATCGCCGACGCGAGCGAATAGTCGTAGCTTTCGAACGCGGCTTCGGCGGCCGCGATCGAGATCACGCGGGTCGGCCCGGCGGGCGCGCCGAGCAGCACGGCCGACGGAAACACCGAGAACGCCTGCACGAACGACAGGCACGCGGCCATCGTGAGCCCCGGCACGAGCAGCGGCAGGTAGATCTGCCGGAACTGCTGCCACGGGTTCGCGCCGAGCGTCGCGGCCGCGCGCGCGAGCGTCGGGTCGATGCCGCTGATGTACGACAGCATCAGCAGGAACGCGAACGGAAAACCCGACACGATCAGCGACAGCAGCACGCCCCAGTAGTTGTGCGTGAGGCGCACTTCGTCGGTGTACAGGTGCAGCCCCTGCAGCGCCTGCGGGAACCAGCCGTTCGGCCCGAAATACGTGAGCATCCCGTCCGCGACGAGCACCGTGCCGAGCGTGACGGGAATCACGAGCAGCGTCGTGACGAATTTCTGGTACGGCGAATTGCGGCGCAGCGCGAACGCGACGGGCACCGCGATGCCGACGTTGAGCAGCGTCGCCGGCACCGCGAGCTTCAGCGTGACGAGCACGGTCGGCCACATCGCGGTGTCGGTGAAGAACTGCACGTAGTTCGCGAGCGCGCCGCCGTTCGTCGCGTTCATCGGCTGGAACGACAGCACGAGGCCGTACGCGAACGGATAGATGAACAGCGCGGCGATGAACGCGAGCGCCGGCGTGACGAGCCAGGCTTTCGCGTCGCGCGGCGCGCCGCCGGTCGCGAGCGTGCTCATGCGGCCTCCGGGCGCGACGTCGCCGCGCATGCCGGTTGGCGCAATCCGGTCATCGGACGTCTCCCGCATAAACCAGCGTGCGCGCCGGCGCGACGCGCAGCCGCAGCGGTTCACCTTCCGTGAACTCGCCGGCCATACGGGCCCAGACCGCACCGAACGGCGTGATCGCGCGGATCAGCGAGTCGCGGCCGCCGTATTCGACCGTCTCGACGGTCGCGTCGAACGCGTTGTCGGCACCGGCTTCCGCGCGCTCGATGTCGTCCGGACGCAGCGCGACCACGACCTCCTTCGCGTCGAAGCCGGCCATCGGCACACCGGTGAGGCGCACGCCGCCCGACGTGACGTTCACGTACTCGCCAGCCATTCCTGCGAGCGTAAACGGCAGCACGTTGCGATAGCCCATGAAGCGCGCGACATGCAGGTTGTGCGGGCGCGTGTAGACGTCCTTCGGCGACGCGACCTGCTGCACGACGCCCTCCTTCATCACGACGATGCGGTCGGCCATCGACAGCGCCTCGTCCTGGTCGTGCGTCACGTAGATCGTCGCGCGTTCGAGCTGCGTGTGGATGCGGCGGATCTCCGCGCGCATCTCGATGCGCAGCTTCGTGTCGAGGTTCGACAGCGGCTCGTCCATCAGCACGAGCGGCGGCTCGATCACGATCGCACGCGCGATCGCGACACGCTGCTGCTGCCCGCCCGACAATTGCCCGGGCAGCTTGCCCTCGTGGCCGACGAGTTGCACGAGTTCGAGCGCCTGCTGCGCGCGCCGCCGCGTTTCCTGTTTCGGCACGCCGCGCATCTTGAGGCCGAAGCCGACGTTGTCGAGCACCGACATGTGCGGAAACAACGCGTAGTTCTGGAACACCATCCCGAAACCACGCCGCTCGGGCGGCAGCACGTCGATGCGCACGTCGTCGAGCCAGATGCCGCCGCGCGTGAGCGGCTGCAGCCCGGCGATGCAGTTCAGCGCGGTCGATTTGCCGCAGCCCGACGGGCCGAGCAGCGCGATGAACTCGCCGCGCCGGATCTCGAGGTCGAGCCCGTTCAGAGCGGCGACCTGCGCGCCTTCCGTATTGGTGAAACTGCGGCATACACCGTCGAGCCGCAACCGTTCGAAACAGTGCTTCATTGCGCGAACTCCATCGACGCGGGCGCCGCGGCGCCCGCCGGTTCAGGCGTCATTTCGATTTTTGCGATCCGATCTCGCGATCCCATTTCTGGAACGCGGCGACCATCGCCTGCGCGTTGAGCGGCTGCACGTGCGGACGGTCGGCGAGCAGCTTCGCGTATTCGGGGCGGCCGAATTTCCTGATCACTTCCTGGCTGTGGGCGGGCGCCATTTCGAGCGTCACGCCCTTCACCGCCGGGCCCGGATAGAAGTAGCCGTCGTCGTAGGTCATCGCCTGCTGCGCCGGTTCGAGCAGGAAGTTCATCAGCTTGAACAGCACGTCCAGTTTTTCCTTCGGCACCCCCTTCGGGATCACCATGTAGTGCGCGTCGTTCACCCACGTCATGTTGTCGAACGCCTGAATCTTGAATTCGGCCGGCACGATGCCGAGCGCGCGCGGGTTGAGGTCCCAGCCGGTGACGGTCACGGTCATGTCGCGCGTGCCTTCGCCGAGCTCCTTCATCACCGCCGACGTGCCGCCCGGGTAATACGGCACGCAGTCGTTCAACTGTTTCAGGAACGCCCAGGTCTTGTCCCAGCCGTTGATCGGGTCCTGCGGATTCTTGTCGCCGAGCACGTACGGCAGCCCCATCAGGAACGTGCGGCCGGGGCCCGAGTTCGCCGGGCGCGCATAGATCAGCTTGTTCGGGTGCGCCTTGCACCACGCGAGCAACTGGTCGGGCGTCTTCGGCGGGTCGCTGACCTTCGCCGGGTTGTATTCGAGCAGCGGGCCGGCCGGCATGTAGGTGACTTCGAGGCCGTAGCCCTGCGCGAGATCCTGCATCTTGCGCGGGCCCGGCGCGTACTTGTCGAGCACGCCGGGGAGCGCCCCCGCGTTGTCGGGCAGGAGCTTTTGCCACAGGTTCTGCTCGATGCCGGCGGCCAGCGCGTCGGTGCCCGTCAGCACGAGGTCGATGTCGGAGCGCCCCGCCGCCTGCATCGCCTTGATCTTGCCCGGCAACTGCGGCGCGGGCGCATTCGTGAACGTGACGTTCGACACGAGGGTCGGGTTCTTCTCCTTGAACGCCTCGATGGCCTTCTGCGTGAGCTGCAGGTTGCCGGCCACGTCGACGATGTTCAGCGATACGGGGGCCGCCACGGCCGCGGCGGCCGACAGCGTGAAGCCCAGGGCGAGTGCGATCCGGCGGACACGGCGAGTGATCGGGGTGGTGTTCATGTCTCCTCACTTCGGTCGGTGGATGGGACCTTTCTTGTCAGGAAATCATGACGGCGTTATACGATGTCGGTCAACAAAAAACCACGGATTGCGGGGCGGGACTTTCCCTGACAAAAACCTTCCGTTTGTTAAGGAATTGTGTGGCGACCGGCTTGCCGGGGACGACGGGGTCGCGTGGTGCGGCGTGTTAAGACGTCGTATCTCAGCGCATGGCGAAACGGTATCGCGTCGGGTCGCATGGCGCCCGGGGCGGCCCCCGGCAGGCGCGCGCCGCCCCGGTCGGGCCGGCGCACGGCGGACGGATCGTCCGTCAGGCCGCGCGAAGCGTCGCCACTTCCCCGATCCACCGCTCCGCATCGTGCCACTCGCCGTAGCCGGATGCCGGGTTCAGGTGCCCGACCTCGCCGAGATCGACGAGCCGGCTGCCCCACCCGGCCGCCAGCGTCTCGACGCGTTCGAAGCGCGCGAGCGGATCGTTGCGGCTCGCGGCGACGATGCTCGGAAACGGCAGCGGCCCGGTCGGCACCGGGGTCCAGCCGTGCGCGGCGAGCGTGCCGGGCGTCGGATAGCCTGCGGGCATCGGCGTATCGAGATCGGCCGGCGCCGCGAGCAGCGCCCCGCGAATCGCGCGAGTGGCCTGCCGGGCCCAGTGCACGACGATCATCACGCCCGCGCTGTGTGCGACCAGCATCACCGGCCCGTCGATCGCGGCCAGCGCCGCATCGAGTGCCGCGACACGCGCGGCGCGGCTCAGCTTGTCGGCGTCGAGCGGCGCGACGGAGCGTGCGTTCGGCAGACGTCGTTCGAGATGCGTCTGCCAGTGGTCTTCGACGTGATCGCGCAAGCCGGGCACGATCAGGATGGTGGGAGCGGTCGCCAGGGTCATGCAGCCTCCAGGAAGCGGTCAGGAAGAAGGTTCAGGACAGTCGTGTCGCGCGCCGTTCGCGTTCGACGCGCGCGAGATCGGCCGCATAGCTCGCGCGTCCGATCGCGAACAGCACGGCCGCCGCGAGCGGCACGGCCGGAATCCATTGCAGTGCGCCGACGAGCCCGGCGCGATCGGCCGCCCACCCCGTCAGCAGCGGACCCGGCGCCATGCCGAGCAGGTTGTTCGCGAGCGTGAGCGTCGCGAACGCCGACGCGTGGATCGCGGCCGGCGTGAGGTTCGCGACCATCGCGCCCGATGCGCCGGACGCGCCCGCGCCGACCAGCATGCCCGCACAGATCAGCGCGAGCTGCGGCGGCCCGGGCGGCAACCGGAACGCGACCGCGAGACACACGCCGGTGAGCACGCAATACGCGATCGCGGTCAGCCATTTGCGCGAGCCGTCGGCCCGGCCGACGCGGTCGGTGACGATGCCGCAGCCGACCATCCCGACGCCCGCGAGCAGCACGAAGCCGGCCGCAAGCACGGCCGCGCGGTCGGGCGCCATCGCGTAGTAGCGGTTCAGGTAGCTCGGCAGCCACGCGAACAGCGCGCCCGGCACGAACAGGTGCAGCCCGCTGCCGAGATACGCGCAGATCACCGAGCGCGACGCGAACAGTCCCGACATCAGCGCCCGCACGCTGCCGCGCAGATCGCGCGGCGCGTCGGCCTCGCGCCGGCACGGTTCGACGCGGTACGCGGCGAGCCGCCGCTCGGTCACGACGCAGCGGTACGCGACGAGCAGCACGATGCCGAGCGCGGCCATCACGCCGAACGACCAGCGCCAGCCGAGATGCGCGCCGACCAGCCCGCCGAGCGCCATCCCGAACACCGAACCGAATGCGCCGCCGGCCATGAATGCGCCGGTGAGCGTCGCGCGCAGCCGGGCCGGAAAGATGCTGAGGATCAGCGCGACGCCGACGCTGCCGTACGCGGCTTCGCCGAGCCCGACGAGGCCGCGCGCGACCAGCATTTCCGCGTAGCTGGTCGACAGCGCGCAGCCGAGCGTCGCGACGCTCCACAACGCGGCCATCAGCACGATGCTGCGCACGCGCCCGAAACGGTCGGCGAGCACCGACAGCGGAAACGTCAGCAGCCCGACCAGCAGCGCGACGACGCCGGACAGCGAACCGAGCTGCGTGTCCGACAGCGCCCATGCGTGCTTGAGCAGCGGAAACACCGCGTTGAGCACCTGCCGCGACATGTAGTCCGACAGCAGCAGCCCGACGGTCAGCCCGAACACGAGCCACGCATACGCGGGCGCGCGCCGCTCGGTGGCCGTCCGGTCCTGCAGCGACGGCTCGATGTGATGAATCAACATGCGTGTCTCCTCCGGCACCGGGGCGGCAATGCGCCGGCGCGGCTTGCGCGGCCCCGCTCCGTGTCCCGGAGCTTGCCCTCGCGCGTCGCGCGAGGATGGGTGCCGCGCCACCTCGATCGGCGGGCGGCGCTCGCGGCCGCCCGGGGCGCTGCGCGTCAGGCCGCGCGCAGCGGCACGCTCACCTGGCCCGGCCGGCGGTTCGGCGCCATCCCGAGCTGCGCGAGCGTTTGGTCGACGCCGTCGTACTGCACGCCGATCCGGTAGATCGCCTTCGCCTCCTTGCCGGTCGCGATCTCGCGGCCGAGTTCGCGGGCGATCCGCACGCACTGCTCGACCTGCTGCACCGACGTCATCCGCTTGCCCTTCTGGTCGATGATCGTGTCCTCGATCCCGCAGCGCGGATGCAGGCCGAGCGCCATCGCGACCGTGTTGATCGGCAGCACGTTCTTCATCAGCGATTCGAGCGTGATGCAGGCGCCGTCCGGGCAGCGCCGCACGAATTCCATGAAGTTGTACGGATTCGGGCCGTCGAAGCCGCCGCCGATGCCGACCCACGTGACGTTCAGCGGGCCGCGATAGACGCCGCGCCGGATGATCCGTTCGAGCGTTTCGAGCGCATGCATGCCGGTCAGCTGGAAATGCGGCTGGATGCCGGCGGCCTGCAGGCGGCGCAGGTGTTCGTCGACCCAGCCGGGGCCGGCGGGCACCGTCATCTCGCGATAGGCGTCCCACAGCGCGGCCTCGTTCAGCGACGTGCCGGCGATGTCCTTGCGGCTCATCAGCTCGGTGATGTTCATCTGCACGGTGTTGATCGCGACCGTCACCTGGTCGGGCTTCGGCGTCAGCTCGGCGAGCATGTGGCGCGTGTCGTCGGACAGCCATTTCGCTTCGGCGCCGTCGCCTTCCGGCGCGAACGAGATCGAGCCGCCGACCTGCAGGATCATGTCCGGCACCGCTTCGCGCAGCCGGCCGAGCAGTTCGTTGAAATTCGACAGCCGCTTGCTGCCCTTGCCGTCGAGTTCGCGCACGTGCAGGTGCAACACGGTCGCGCCTGCGTTGTAGCAGTCGACGGCCTTCTGCACGTGCTCGTCCATCGTCACCGGAATGTCTTCCGGAAAATCGGCGGGCATCCATTCGGGGCCGTACGGCGCGACCGTGATGACCACCTTGTCCTGGTTTTCCGGGTGCAGCGAATCGTCGAGAAATTGCATGTCGTCCTCCAGTGGGAATCGTTGTGGTTCGGGCGTACGAGGCCGTACCGGCGTGCGTACCCCGCCACGCCGGGCGGCGAGCCCGGCGCGTCGTGTCTCGGGTGGCGAATCGGTCGGCGCGCGGTGGCGCTCAGAACGGCACGTCGCCGACGATGCCCGCGCGCTCCATCCGCCGCACGCATGGCGGGTAGTCCATCACCGCGTAATGCTGCGTGCTGCGGTTGTCCCAGATCGCGACGCTGTTCTTCTTCCAGCGCCAGCGCACCTGGTATTCGGGGATATAAGCCTGGCTGATCAGGTACTGCAGCAACTGGCCGGCGCCGGGGTTCGCGTCCTGCCCGTAGCGCACGCGCGCCGGCGTGTGGAAGTTCGTGAAATGCGTGGCGAACGCATTCACGTACAGCACCTTCTCGCCGGTTTCCGGATGCGTGCGCACGACCGGATGCTCGGCGTCCGGATACTGCGCCTTCAGCGCGAGGCGCTTGTCGACCGGCATCGCCGCGCCGAAGCTCGCCTCGATGCTGTGACGCGCGCGCAAGTCGGCGATCTGCTGCTTCACGTGGTCCGGCAGGCGCTCGTACGCGAGCACCATGTTCGCCCACATCGTGTCGCCGCCAACCGGCGGACCCTCGATACAGCGCAGCACGCAGCCGAACGGCGGCGCCACGCGCCAGCTCGCATCGCTGTGCCACGCATTCTCGTAGCGGTCGTTCGGCTGGTCGGGCGACTTGTAGATCCGCACGAGCCCGGGGTGCTCGGGATCGCTGCCGGCGACCGGATGATCCTCGAGCTCGCCGAAGCGCCGCGCGAACGCGACGTGCTCGGCGCGCGTGATGTCCTGGTCGCGCAGGAACAGCACGCGATGCCGCAGCAACTGCGCGCGGATCTCGGCGAACAGGCCGTCGTCGTGCACGGCGTCGGCGAGGCTCACGTCCAGCAGTTCCGCACCGATCGCGCAGGTCAGGGGTTCGACTCGCATGCGCGCCTCCTCAGACGATGAACACCGACGAACCGGTCGTCTTGCGCGATTCGAGATCGCGGTGCGCGTGCGCGGCGTCCTGCAGCGCATAGCGCTGGTTGATCTCGATCCTGATGCGACCGGCCGCGACGTGCGCGAACAGCTCGCCGGCCAGGTCGTTCTTCTCGGCCGGGTCGGCGATGTAGTCGGCCAGCGCCGGGCGCGTCAGGTACAGCGAGCCCTTCATCGCGAGACGCTGCGGATCGAACGGCGGGATCGGGCCCGACGCGGTGCCGACGCACACCATCAGCCCGCGCCGCTTCAGCGAATCGAGCGAGCCTTCGAAGGTGTCCTTGCCGACGCTGTCGAACACGACGTCGACACCGGCGCCGTCCGTCAGTTCGCGCACGCGCTTCGCGACGTCCTCGCGGCTGTAGTCGATCGTGTGGTCGCAGCCGTGCGCGCGGGCGATCGCGGCCTTGTGTTCGCTGGAGACGGTGCCGATCACGTTGAGCCCGAGCAGCTTCGCCCACTGCGACACGATCAGCCCGACGCCGCCGGCGGCCGCATGCAGCAGGATCGTGTCGCCCGGCGCGAACGCATGGATGCGGCGCAGCAGGTAGGCCGACGTGAGGCCGCGCATCGTCATCGCGGCAGCCGTTTCGCACGCGATGCCGGCCGGCAGCCGGACGAGCGGCGCGGCGGGGATCAACCGTTCGGTGCTGTACGCACCCAGCGTGTTCAGGAAGCCCGTGTAGGTCACACGGTCGCCGACGGCGACGTTCGTCACGCCGGGGCCGACGGCCTCGACCACGCCGGCCGCCTCGACGCCGATGCCGGCCGGCAGCGGCACCGGATACAGGCCGCTGCGGAAATACGTGTCGGCGAAGTTCAGGCCGACCGCCTCGTGCCGCAGGCGTACCTGGCCGGCGCCCGGATCGCCGACGTCGACCGCCTCCCAGCGCAGCACGTCGGGGCCGCCGGTTTCGTGGAATCGCACTGCATGTGCCATCTTGTTCTCCGTCAATCGTCAGTCCGATGCGCGTCGCGCATCGGCGGGTTCGTTCGTGTCCGGCGTCGTCGCGGGTGCGTTGTCCGCCGGGGGTTCGTCCAGTCCGGTCCAGTCGGCGTCGCCGAGGTAGCGCCGCGCGGCCGGGAAAATCACGCCTTCGATTCGCCCCATCTGCTCGAACGCGCCGTGCGCATAGCGGGCCAGCGCGGCGTCGAACGCGGCCGACGGCAGCCCGTCTTCGGCGAGCCGCGCGAGCGCGCCGAGGGCGTGCGTGTCGCGCTGGCGCTGACGGTCGAGTTCGTCCAGTTCGGCCGCGACGCACTCCGCACGAACGCGCAATGCCGCGAAGAGCCGCGCTTCGGTGGCCGTGCCGAACCGGGCGTTCTGCAGCGCGGCGAGCGCAGCCAGCGCGCGCCGTGCGTCGGCCGCTTGCCGATGCGGCTCGTTCGTCGCGTCGCCAAGCGCCGCCAGCGCGTGCAGCAGCCCCCCGACCATGCGATGCGCATCGAGGCAGCGCGCGATCACGCGCGCCGCGGCGGGCGCCCGCCGCGACGGGCAGACGAGCACCGGCACGCCGCTCGTCGCGAGCAACTGCCGTCGCTGCGCGCGGGCCACCGCATCGGCGTCGGGCGGCAGCGCCGCGACGCCGATCAGGTCGCAGCCGAGTTTGCCGGCCAGCACGCCCGGCGACGCGTCGCCGGCCCCCGGATGGCCGGCCCCCGGTTGGCCGGCCCCCGCGATCCCATGGGACAGGCCCTGCGCTCGCGCGGCGGCTTCCACTTTCGCACCGTGTCCGGGCAGCCGCGCTCCGGATAAACGCGAGTCCGGCGCGGCGGCGGGCAGCACGAACGTGACCCGCGCGCCGACCGCGCGCGCCAGTTCGAGCGCGTCGCCGATCGCGTCGATGCCGCCGGGCGCGTCGTCGACCGTCACGAGCAGATGGCGGTACATCGTGTCGCTCCGCTCAGCCGGCGGTCGGCGTGCTACGCGTCGCGCCGGTCGATACGATCTTCATGGGTGCCCTCCTCGTGGCGTTCGTCATGCATCGGAACCCATGCTATCGACGCCGCGCCGGGGCGGCCCCACTCGTCGCGGGGGGGATTGACGCACGAACGCGGTTCGACCGATCCTTGCCGCACGCCCACCCCGGACGCTGGCCCGCACGGCTCCGCCGGACTCCACTGCTGCCCCGATGGCCCACCCACCCGATCGCGCCGACGCGCCCCCCACCGAACTGGTCCTGAAGACGACCGCGCCGCGCGTGCCGGCGCAGTTGCTCGCGCGCGCACGGCTGAGCCTCGCCGCGCCGGCGTTCGACGGCCGCCCGGTCACGCTGGTGCAGGCGCCGGCCGGTTACGGCAAGACCTCGCTGCTCGCGCAATGGCGCCGCGAAACCGTCGCGCTCGGCCGCGCGGTCGTGTGGCTGTCGGCCGACGAGCGCGACGACGCGCCGCGGCTGCTGCAGGGGCTCGTGCAGGCGGTGCGGACCGGCTGCGCGCGGCCCGGTTTCGGGCGGCTGATCCCGGCCGGCGCGGCGCGTGCGCTCGACGGCCTGACCGCGTGGCTGGCCGAGGTCGCGCAACTGTCGATGGAGGCGTTGCTGATCGTCGACGACGCGGAGCGGCTGCCGCCCGCCGGCCTCGACGCGCTCACCTACGTGCTGCACAACGCGCCGCAGAACCTGCATGTCGTCGTCGCCGCGCGACGCGGGCTCGATCACGCGGCCGGCGACCTGCTCGCGGGCGGCCAATGCACGCTGGCGGGCGCCGACTGGCTGCGTTTCACGCTCGACGAGACGATCGCGCTGGTCGGCGCGCGCTTCGCGCAACGGGTGGATGCCGACGCGTGCGCGCGGCTGTTCGAGCGCGTCGACGGCTGGCCGCTCGGGCTGCAGCTCGCGATGGCCGCGATGGCGCGCTCGGCCGATCCGCGCCAGGCGGTCGACGCGCTCGCCCAACGGGTGGACGGCACGCGCGACCGGCTCGTCGAGCTGTTGCTCGCGAACCTGTCGGCCGACGACACCGCGTTCCTGACGCGCACGAGCGTCGCCGATCGGCTGCATCCGTCGTTGTGCGCCGCGTTGCTCGACGACGTGCACGCGCCCGAGCGCCTCGCGCGGCTCGCCCGCGACACGCCGCTGTTCACCGCGTCGGACGATTCGGACTGGTGCCGGCTGCACCCGCTCGTGCGCGACACGCTGCGCGATCGGTTGGCTGCGCGTCCCGACGCCGAGCGCAGCACGCTGCACGCCCGCGCGGCCGCCTGGCTCGACACGCACGGGATGACCGAGGAAGCCGCGCGCCACGCGTACGCGGCCGGCCAGTTCGAGACCGCGTACGCGCTCGCGCAGCGCTGCCTCGAGGATGCGATCAAGCAGGGCCGCATCAACGACGTGCTCGACTGGCTCGCGCTGCTGCCCGATACGGAGCTCGACAAGCGCCCGACGCTGCGGATCGCGGTCGCGTGGGCGCTGGCGCTCGGCGAGCGCCATGTCGAGGCGCAACGTCAGATCGCGGGCATCCTGGCCGACGACGGCACGCCGGCCGCGATGCGCTACGAATGCGCGCTGATCCTCAGTGCGGCCGCGTATTACGCCGACGAAATCGACCGCTTCGTCGCGCTGTTCGAGCCGTGGGCCGACTTCACGCCGCCGGCGGCGACGTGGCTCGCGCAAATGCACGCGAACCGGCTGTCGGCGCGCGCGATCATCGTCGGCGAACCGGCGCAGGCGCGCCGGTTCCAGCAGGCGGCGCCACGCGGCGAGACGGCGGCCGGGTTCGGCTACGTCGCGCGCTGGGGCGAGCTGATCACCGGCCTGAGCTACCTGCGCGAAGGCCAGATCCGGCTCGCGGACGACGTGCTGTCGCCGGCGCTGGCGCGCGCGGAAGCCGATCTCGGGCGGCGCCATCCGCTGACCTGCATGCTCGCGGCGATGTGCGCAGCGCTCGCGTACGAGGCCGATCGCGTCGACCAGGCCGCCGCGTTGCTCGCGAACCGGCTCGACGTGCTCGAACACGCGGGCACGCCCGACACCGTGCTGCTCGGCTATCGCACGGCCGCGCGCATCGCGTTGCTGCGCGGCGTCGAGCATCGCGCGATCGATTTGCTGGAGGCGCTCGACGCGATGGGCGTTGCCCGCCGGCTGCCGCGCCTGTCGGTCGCGAGCCTTGCCGAGCAGGTGCGCATTCACGCGGCGCGTTACCGCGAGGCAACCTGCCATGCGCTGGTCGAGCGGATCGACACGATCGCCGCGGTTGAATTTCCGGCGCACGGGCCGCTGTGGCGGCGCCCCGTCGTGCTGCTGCAGGCGAGCGCGCATGCGTACGCGGCGCTCGCCGCGCGCCGCTGGGACGACGCCTGTGCGGCGCTCGACGAAGCCGCCGTGCTGGCCCGCGAAATGAGCATGGGCCGCGAGCGCATCGAGATCATGGCGCTCAGCGCGTTCGCGCTCGAACAGTCGGGGCGCGGCGGCCGTGCGCTGCTCGACGAGGCGATGAACCTCGCGGACATGTTCGGGCTCACGCGCACGCTCGCCGACGCGCATCCGGCCGTCGCCGACTGGGCGCGCCGCGCCGGCGACGAGGCGGCCGCCGGCGACGGCCCCGCGCGGCACGCGCTGCCGCAGCC